>JBEEPA010000144.1:0-5333 GCA_041191385.1 Bacteroidota bacterium
ACTAAAAATCTTTCAAAAAAGGAATTTTAACAATATAAAATAAAATTTGTTAAGATAAAATTTGTTGTAACAATAAAAGTGTAGTAAAATAAGCTATTTAACTATTTGTTAGTATTTTGTAACATATTTTTACATTGTAAAACTAAATGATTTTATATAGTTTTGTTTAACTATTCACTTAATTATTTAAACAAAATTGTTATGAGAAAAAAACTACTAACAGTAGGAGCTTTGTTAACAGCGATGGCTGTTTCTGCTCAAACATCAACATTACAAGTAATCCACAATTCTGCAGACCCTTTGGCGAATAAAGTGGATATTTATCTTAACGGAGAATTTTGCTAGATGATTTCGAATTCCGAAAAGCAACCGGTGTAAAGGTTGTTCCTTCTAATACTTTATTAAATATAGGTGTTGCTCCTGGAAATTCTACTGGTGTATCCGACACACTTAGGAATTTCCCTTTTACATTAGAGGATGGC
The DNA here is from genome assembly GCA_041191385.1 of Bacteroidota bacterium. GTDB lineage: Bacteria > Bacteroidota > Bacteroidia > Flavobacteriales_C > JBEEPA01. The sequence goes on from JBEEPA010000144.1 coordinate 483, forward strand.
AAACATTATGTTTTAATTGCAACTGGTGAAGTTTTGGGTAACGGTAATAAAGCATTAAAAATTTATTCTTTTGATCAAGGAAGAATTGATGCTGCTGCTGGAGGAACTGATTTATTAGTTTTTCATGGCTCTGTTGATGCGCCAGGAGTTGATATTACATTAGAAAATGGAACCTTATTAAATGATCCTGGAACTGCAAATGTTCAATTGGGGGATTTTAGAGGTTATGTAAATTTACCGGTAAACAATTATTCTATCCAAGTTAGGGCTGCTGGATCGGATAATGTGGTTAAAGGCTTCGAAGTTCCATTATCAACTTTAGAAACTGAGGGTTTAGCTTTAACAGTTTTTGCTAGTGGTTATTTAAGTCCTGCAACCGGACAACCAAATTTTGGTTTATTTGCAGCAACTAAAAATGGGGATGTAATCGAATTACCAGTTTCTAAAGCTAAAATTCAAATCGTTCATAATTCTGCAAATGCTGGTAATGTAGATATTTATTTAAAACAAGGATACAAAGTTATCTAATGTTGGATTTAGATCTGCTACTGGTTATATTGAGGTTGAAGCTGGTGTAAATAATCTAGTGGATATTGCTTTAGCTGGAAGTTCAAGTGCTAATGATGCTTTGTTCGATTATTCGGTTCCTTTCAAAGCAAATACTAATTATACAATTTTTGCTAATGGTTTAGTTTCAAATGTTGGACAAAATAATGGTTTTGCATTGTTGCCAATCGAAAATACTAAATGTGATGCTGCCGAGGGGGTAACAGATGTATTGGTTTTACATGCTTCACCTAATGCGCCTGCGGTAAATATTACTTTAGATAATGGAAATTTATTGGATGCAAGTACAGAAAATGTATCTTACAATGAATTCACTCAGTATTTGTCTTTGCCAACTAATGATTACAAAATTCAGGTAAGATTAAATTCGGATAACAGTGTATTTAAAGGGTACGAAGCTCCATTACAAACTTTAGGTTTAGATGAAAAATCTATAATTGTATTTGCTAGCGGTTTAGTAGGTACTTCAGGTGCTACAGAGTTTGGCTTATATGCATTGGATTGCGAAGGTAATGTAACTGCTTTACCAGTTTCGGATCCTACATCTGCTAATTTAATCAAAAATTGGGGTGTTGTTTACAGTAACCCAATTCAAAACTCTTTGAGATTAGAAGTAAATACAGATGTAAATTACAGTATCTTCGATTTAAGCGGTCGTTTAGTAAACAATGGCTTTATCAATGGTGGTGTTAATACTATTTCAACTTCTAACTTAAAAGCGGGTACTTATGTTGTTCAATTAACTAATAACAAAGAAGTACTTAATTTTAAAGTGGTTAAAAACTAATTGTCAAACGATTATAAGTTTTAAAGGTGCCCTAGGGCACCTTTTTTTGTTTTACAACCAAATTTATCAATATTTACTTTTTGTGTTTTTTTATATCGGTATATAAAAATAGGGGGGTGTTGTTTAAAAAAAAATATAATTTTTCAACAAAGGGGGTGTTTATTAGTACCTTTTTTTAAAAAAATATTGTTTTTTTATGAAATGTGTGTAAATTTGCACAACGAAAAAAAATCACTTACATATTTAAAAACAATTATCATGGCAAGAATTAAATTAGAGTACATCTGGTTAGATGGTTATGAACCAACTCAAAACATGAGATCTAAAACGAAAGTTGAAGAGCATGAAAATTTTAAAGGAACTTTAGAAGAATTAAGCAATTGGTCTTTTGATGGTTCTTCTACAAGACAAGCGGATGGTGGTTCATCTGATTGTTTGTTAGTTCCTGTGGCTATTTACCCAGATCCTGCAAGATTAAATGGTTACTTAGTAATGTGTGAAGTTATGAATGCTGATGGAACTCCTCACAAATCTAATGGTAGAGCTACAATCGATGATGAAAATGATGATTTTTGGTTTGGTTTCGAGCAAGAGTATTTCATTATGGATACTAAAACTCAATTACCTTTAGGTTTCCCTGTTGGTGGTTACCCAGCTCCTCAAGGTATGTACTACTGTTCTGTAGGTGGTAAAAATACTCATGGTAGAAAATTAGTTGAAGAGCATGCTGATTTATGTATCGCTGCTGGTTTAAATTTCGAAGGTATTAACCAAGAGGTTGCATGTGGCCAATGGGAATTCCAATTGTTTGCTAAAGGTGCAAAAAAAGCTGGTGATGAAATTTGGATTGCTAGATATTTATTAGATAGATTAACTGAGAAATATGGTTATTATATCGAGTATCACCCTAAACCACTTGGTGATACAGACTGGAATGGTTCGGGTATGCATGCTAATTTCTCTAACTCTACTTTAAGAACTTGTGGTTCTAGAGAGGTTTACGAAAAAATTTGTGAAGCTTTCCGTCCAGTTGCTAAAGAACATATCGCTGTTTACGGTGCACACAACGAGCAACGTTTAACTGGTAAGCACGAAACTGCTTCAATCAACGATTTCTCTTACGGTATTTCTGATAGAGGTGCGTCTATTCGTATTCCTTTAATTACAGTACAAAAAGGTTGGAAAGGTTGGTTAGAGGACAGAAGACCTGCTTCTAACGGCGACCCATACAAAATCGCTGCAAGAATTATCAAAACAGTTAAATCTGCTCAGATTTAATATCGATAAATCATAAAATAAAAAAAGCTGTCCATTCCGGACAGCTTTTTTTTTATTAAAAACCCAAAGTGGTTATCAAAACTCCATTCTTATGCTTAAACTTTTTTTACCACATCTGCTAATTTGGGATTACGTTTACAAACGAGTACACAATGGGGGGCAATTAAAAAAATAATTGCTACGCAACCGGGTGTAAGGTATCGTGTTAAGTTGGGTTATGTGCATGGCGGAAGTGTTGGTGGTGGTATGAAGGTGTATAATGGCGGGGTGGAAAGTACGCAATCTATCGGGGGATCGGGCTGGTTGAATAAAACTACCGAGCGTGTTTTTGAGTTTGTGGCAGAATCTGATATGGTGATGCTAAAATTTTTTAGTGGCGAAGTTAGTGGTGTGGAGGCAAATATGTATCTTAGCAAGGTGGAAATATCAATAGCCAATAGCAACCATTACAGCAGGATTCGTGGGGATAAAACCTACGAACTAAGCAACCATTTAGGGAATGTACTGGCTACCATAACCGACAGAAAACTAGGTTTTTCTAACAACACCTCCAACAACATCGCCTCCCACTACCAAGCCGAAGTTACCTCCGCTACGGATTACTATCCATTTGGCTCACCGATGTCAAAAAGAAGTGTATTCGATTACAAATCGAAATATGGGTTTAATTCGGCAGAAAAACATAACGAATTAGATAATTTAGATGGTTTAGATTACGATTTAGGCGCAAGATTTTACAGCTCCAAACTAGGTAGAATGTTTAGTCCAGATCCTCGAGAATCCGAATACCCATGGCAAAGTACCTATGCGTATTTTTGTAATAGTCCTATTGTTATTATAGATTATAAAGGAGAAGGTGGAGAAGGTGATGAAAAAACAGGAGTAATTACAGCTACTGTTTATTTTCAATTTGATAATTCATCAAGTTTATCTTCTTCAGATCAAGCTAATTTTATAAAGGCATTTGAATCTAATGTTAAGTCTACTTGGAATACTTATTCAATAAATGGTGTAAATGTAAATGTAAATCAAGTTCAGTTCTTACCATTGCCATCAGGTAAGTCTGAATCTAATTTATTGGAAAATGAAAACTTATTAACTGTCGGTATGGGTGGTGATGCTGATCCAACTACAGTATTGTTTAGTAAGTCATATATAAATTCTGATAGACAAACTGGTTATATTTATGAACAAAATTGGGGGCGAGAAGCGGCTCATGAATTTGGGCATTTATTAGGATTATCTGATAGCTATCATGAAGGAACTTTTTTAAGCGAATATGGACATTATGGTTATTTTTATGATAGGTTTAGTGTGCCAATGTCTAAAAATAATGTTTTAGCATATCCAGATTATGACCCTTCTAATAATTTGTTTTCTCAAGGAGGTCAATTAACACCATATCAATTAAAAATTGCGTTTTCCAAAGGTAAAGTAGAGGATAGGTATCCTACGGCAACCGTTGTCGCTACTGAACAAGAGTGGAATAATGGAAATGGGGTTATAAGAACTGTTGATGTTACGTATACAAGTAAAGGTATAGATGTTAAAACTCAAAATGGTAAAGATTTACATTTTGTCAAAAACTTAGGATTGTATTACGGAGGTAATGGTGCAAGTTATTACTTGTATAAAAAAGGGCAAAAAAGATATACTCCAACTAAAGAAAATAGAACATTTTTAAGAGAAAATGGTTTTTAATAATTTTAAATTTTAGACACTATTTAATAAAAAATAAAACATGAAAAAATATAATTTGTTTATTTTAATACTCTTTAATGTATCTGCGTTATTTAGTCAAGATTCTGATTACGAAGTTTTTAAATATAATAATTATAAGGAAGTTAAATTGTATAGTGTAAATAAAATTGGGAAAAATGGTAAATATATAGGTAAATATTGTTTAGGGGAAAATATAAATTTTTATAAAAATGGTTTTGATAATGATGATTCTGTTTATGATTTTAAAATTTCAATTTTTAGTAAACATACTGATGTATTTTATGCAAATGATAGAAAAAAAAGAAAATTTTACTCTTTCTCATTTGGTGATTTTCCTTACCATGTATATAGTATAGATGTTTTTAATGAAAATTTTGATACTATTTTTGAGTTTAAAATTAAATTTGATTCTTTAGGAAATTATAAATCTATTGGTAGTTATAGTTTAGTTTATGATAGTTTAAATCGGTTAAAATTTTATGAAGCTAAAAGAGGAA
>JBEEPA010000145.1:0-10910 GCA_041191385.1 Bacteroidota bacterium
TATAGTATTTTTGTTACTCATAATTGGGCTATTGTAAAGTTGTTAAAGTTGTTTGTAACTAACTCAAAGTTAACACTTTACACCCAATTTTGCAAATTTTTCGTGAATTATTCGGGTTAAAGGGCTTTTTTTTGAATAAACCCTCTTTCCTTTTTATATTCGCAAAATACAATTTATATAAATGAAACAAATTATACAAGATTTAAAAAATGGGGATACCATTTTGGAAGAGGTTCCAGCACCAGGTGTAAAAAGCGGTCAGGTTTTGATACAAACAACAAAAAGTTTAGTATCACTGGGAACAGAAAGAATGTTAGTGGAGTTCGGAAAAGCTAATTTTATACAAAAAGCGCGTCAGCAACCCGATAAAGTAAAAGAGGTTTTAAATAAAATAAAAACGGATGGTTTACAACCTACCATTAATGCAGTTTTTAATAAATTAGGACAGCCTTTACCCTTAGGTTATTGTAATGTAGGTAGAGTTATTGCGGTTGGAAAAGGAGTAGAAGAATTTAAGGTAGGTGATAGAGTTGCATCTAACGGTCATCATGCAGAGTATGTAAGTGTTCCCAAAAATTTAGTAGCTAAAATTCCGGATGAAGTAAGTGATGAAGAGGCGGCTTTTACAGTTATTGGCGCAATTGGCTTGCAAGGAATACGATTAATTAATCCAACTTTTGGAGAAACTGTTGTAGTTATTGGCTTGGGTTTAATAGGTTTAATTACAGTGCAATTACTTAAAGCGAATGGATGTAAAGTTATCGGAGTTGATTTTGATGCGCAAAAAGTGGCTTTAGCTAAAGGTTTTGGAGTTGATGCAATTAATCCTGCTGAGGGTACTGATCCTGTAGCCTATGTTGTTCAAGCAACCAAAGATATTGGTGCGGATGGCGTGGTGATTACTGCATCTAGTAAAAGTAACGATATTATTAGTCAGGCTGCAAAAATGAGCCGTAAAAAAGGACGTATTGTTTTAGTAGGCGTTATTGGTTTAGATATTAGTAGAGCAGATTTTTTTGAAAAAGAATTGAGTTTTCAGGTTTCAGCTTCATACGGACCAGGTAGATATGATGAAAACTACGAGCAAAAAGGAAATGATTACCCAATTGGGTATGTTCGTTGGACCGAAAAAAGAAATTTTGAAGCTGTTTTAAATGCTTTAGCCCATAAAAGTGTACAAGTAAATAGCTTAATTACCGAGCGTGTTGCTTTAGAAGATTACCAGCAAATTTATGGAGATATGGGCGGGGGAAAATCCATTGCATCTATAATTGAATATCCAGAAAAATTTGATTTGCCATCCAGAAATATTCAAATACATTCACATAATTTTAGTGGCTCAAAAGGTGTTGTAGGAATTATTGGCGCAGGAAATTTTACATCTGCAATGATTTTACCTTGTTTGAAAAAAACTTCAGCAAAATTGAAATACATTGCTAGTTCGGGAGGTTTATCGGGTACTACAATGGCTAAAAAATTTAGTATAGCTCAATCCACTACAGATTATCAAAATATTTTAAAGGACTCCGAAGTAGATTTGGTAATGGTTACCACTCGCCATAATGCTCATGCAAACATGGTAATTGAAGCCTTACAAGCTAATAAACACGTTTTTGTAGAAAAACCTTTAGCTTTAAATCAGGACGAATTGGATGCAATAGTTGCACAACACCAAAAAGGTAAAGCAACTGTAAATGTAGGTTTTAACCGCCGATTTGCTCCTTTGGCTAAAAAAATGAAACAATTATTAGGTAACAGCAATACACCAATGAATATTATTGCAACTATGAATGCAGGATTTATTCCTCCAAATGTTTGGGTGCACGATATGGAAGTGGGTGGAGGTAGAATTATTGGTGAAGCTTGTCATTTCATCGATTTAATTTCTTATTTATGCGATTCTCATGTGGTATCTGTTTGTATGAATGCAATGGGCGAAAATCCTGAGGAAAATACTGATAATGCTACTATTTTATTAAAATATGCCAACGGCACTAATGCAGTAATTAATTATTTTGCAAATGGTAGTAAAGCTTATTCTAAGGAACGTGTAGAGGTTTTTCATCAAAACCGTACTTTAATAATGGACAATTGGAGGAAGTTAAAAGGATTTGGTTTTAAAGGAAATAGCGATGCTTCATCCGGGCAAGATAAAGGACATCAAAATCAGTTTAATTTATTGGTAGAACGAGTATTAACTGGAGGAGAAGCAATTGTACCTTTGGATAGTATAGTAAATACCACTAAAGCGTCTTTTGCTGCTATCGAAAGTTTAAAAACTGGGGAGTGGATTAAGTTATAAAATTTACAAAGCTTTGCGTGGCTATAAGTTCACGCAAAGCTTGGTAAATTAATTGCAAAAAATCTACTTAAGCGTGATATTCACAATATAAAAAGCCTGCCAAACAATTTTATTACTTCACCCTATTTAATGGTTTTTTTAAATTTTTCGCCACCACTAAATCAGCTTTTAAATGCCCAAACAATAAATCTGTTTTTAATCTTATAGGCACTTTATTTTCATCATCACTTAACCAAATATTCATATCTTCTTTTTCTTTAAAAACTCTACCTTCTTGTACAATAGGCATAAATTTTAAAGTGTTGAAATTTCCAAATGTTGTACTTATTACTTCTTTTCCTAAAAATTTAACTTGTAAATTATGGTTTTCGAAATCGAAAAAAGTTGGAATAGTAAAAATATCTCCAGGTTTTGCTTTGCTAAAATCCATAGTTCTACAATAATAAAATGCACCTAATAAATCCTGAGCATTTTCCTCAATTGAATATTCTTTTCCCTCAATTTTTGCTAAATTTTTATGTTGCAAATAGCTAATGTTTTGATGCATTTTAAAACCGTCTTCATCTACTTTACGCACTGCATACCATGGAAACATTGCTTGTTCATCCATGAAACTTTCGTATCTATCATCCACTTTAAACAACCAATTAAATCCGCCTAAAGTTTTACCTGTTCCTACCATATGATATGTAGGACGGTTTCTAAATTCCTTTTTTTCATCTGTAATATCTAACACAATTCGTGCGCAGTTAATAAAACTATACGATAAAACAAATTCTAAATGTTCTCCTCTTACAAAAGGGATATTGTTTACTGTTCTAAACTCTTTTTCTGGATTCGAAAAAACAGATAAACTAAATAAAACCGAAATACTCCATACAATTGCTTTCATAATAATTAATTTTAGTAGTAGTAATTTGTACTTTTCAAATTTTATACCATAATTTTACATCAATACAATTAACTATGCATTGGATTTTACATATTGATACGGCAACTACTTGGTGCTCGGTTGCACTTAGTAAAGATAATCAACAAATTGCATTAAAGGAAGCTTGCTCCAACGAAAACGGAAAATATATTCACTCGGAAAAATTACACGTATTTATTCGCGAAATTTTAACCGAAAATCAACTTTCTCCTAAAAATCTTAGTGCTATAAGTGTTAGTAATGGACCGGGAAGTTACACTGGATTACGTATTGGAATGGCTACAGCAAAAGGTTTAGCTGCGGGATTAAATATTCCCATAATTACTTTAGATACTTTACAAACGATGTGTGTTGTAGCACAAAAAAAAGGTTCGTTTACCTATTTTTTGCCTTTGATTGATGCACGAAGAATGGAATGTTTTAGTGCAATTTACAAAAATGATTTAAGCGAATATAAAGGTTTATTTAGTTTGATTTTAACAGAATTAAATGATTTTGAAATCAATGATTTTTGCTTTTTTGGCGACGGTGCAGATAAAGGAAAAGAAATTTTAGAAGCTAAAGGTGGAAAATTTATTTCAAACATTCATTGTTCGGCTAGTAATTTAATCGATTTAGCTTATCAAAAGTTTTTAATCCAAGATTTTGCCAACCCAATCTTTTCCGAACCTTTGTATGGAAAAGAATTTATTGCGGGAACACCTAAAAAAAAACTTTAATTTAGTTTTTTATAAAAGTTTTTGCTGTTTTTTTTGACTTTTAGAATATAGATTACGATATTCACAAAAAATTTATTTAACGTTAAATCTCACTTTCAAATATACAAAATCATGAAAAAATTTATTTTTGGAATTACAGTACTTTCTGTTTTAGCATCATGTAAGCAAAATAAAGATGAAAACACAAAATTAACTTTTGATATGTGGACACAAGATGTCCAAAACATTGTTGTTAGTGAAGAAGGAATTATCAGAGGTATGGAATTGGGCTTGCCTGGTACTCAAATTAACAAAGAGTTGGCTAAGCTAGAAGTTAAGGAAGATAATTACGCTTATTTTCAGGCAGATTTAAACGCTGCCGAATTTTTTGATATTGAATATTTTATGGTAGAAGACACCTTAAAAAAGGTTGAAATTGAAATTTATCCATCCAACGACAGCAGAACACCCCAATTATTGGTTGAATTGGAAAGTTATTTCGAAAATAAATTTGGAAACTCAATGCAAGGTTTTGATGATTTTAAAATTTGGAATGTTAAAAATAGTAGAGGTAAAAATGTTACAATTGGGGTACGTTACGAAATTCCTGTTGCTGCTAACGAAGTAAGCAAAGTAAAAATTAAAGCGGAATTAACCGAGTGGTAATCTTTTAAAATTGTATATGTTTAAGTTATTTATAGCGTTTGTTAGTTTAGTTTTTATTGTAAATTCATGCACGCCTGAAAACAGATTGTATTCGGAAAATCAAAAATTATCGCCGAATTTGGAATGGGTGGGAAGCGATGTTAAAACTTTTAAATTTTCAACAAAAGAAGCGGATTTAAATTATACTTTAAACTTTGAATTACGCTTTGTAACTGGTTATCCTTTTAAAACTTTAAATGTTATGGCAGATATTATTTCGCCAAGTGGAGAAGTTATACAAAAAGAGTATACTTTAAAAATTAAGGATGATGAAGGGAATTATATTGGCGAAGCTGGAATGGATTTATGGGACAGTAACCATTTGGCAGATCCACAATTAAACTTACACGAAATTGGCGAATATACTATAAAACTAACGCACAACATGGCTATGAATCCTTTACCTTACGTAATGGAACTTGGTGTTATAATCGATAAAAACGAATAATATAGCATGTTTGGCAAAACTTCCTCTTGGGTAAATTACCTTTTTATTTTTGTGGTAATTTGCCTTTTTTTATGGCCTTTAAGTTTTTTTATTTACGTAAGCAAATGGGATAATATCGATTGTTATCTCCCTTATCGTTATTTTGTAAGTGATATGTTACACAATGGTGTTTTACCATTTTGGAATCCTTACCAACAAATGGGAATTCCTAGTTACAGCGAAACACAAAACGGTATGTACAGCCCAATTGTTTGGTTTTTAATGCTTTTTGGAAAATACTCTTCAGTTTCTGTAACTATCGAATTATTAATTTATTACATTTTGGCAGGAGTAGGGATGTTTAAAATTATATCCTTATTTAGCAAGGATACACACGTGCAGTTTTTTGGTGCATTTAGCTTTGTGTTTAGTGGTTTTATGATGGGCACTTCGCAAATTATGATTTTTATTGCCGGCATTGCACTATTACCTTGGATTATATACTACCTCTCCAAATTATTACACTACTATCATTGGAAAGATGCCTTAAAACTAGTATTGGTTTTAGCATTACAAATCACCAGTGCTAGTCCGGCTTACACCATTATTTTAGTTTATATTTTACCTTTTTATTTTATTATTTTTAGCATCAAAAACTGGGGTAAAGTTTCGCTTAAAAAAAATATTTACCAAACTACTGGTGCAGCTATTATTACCTTAGCAATTTTAAGTCCGTATATCATCGCTATATTCGAGTTTATGCCTTATATGGGCCGAGCAAGCAAATTAAAATACGGTAATTTTTTACTCGAAAACTCCTACCGAATTGGTAATTTTATTTCCTTAATATCTCCAACAGCAACACTAGCAAATTCTAATTTATTTGAGGGTACAGATTTAACCATGCGTAGTTCCTACATTGGTTTATTGCCCTTAATTTTTGTAATTTTCACATTAAAATTTTACCGTAATTTTTGGGTTATTACCTTGTGGATTTGTGCTTTTTTGTTTGTTTTATTGAGCATGGGAAAATATACGCCATTGTACAAATTTATGTATGATTTTGTTCCCGGATTTGGTTTGTTTCGTCACCCAGCATTTTTCCGCTCCTATCTTATTTTTATTTTGGTAATTCTAGGTTCCTATGGATTCCATCAATTTAAAACACAGGGCAATAGTACTTTTTTAAAATACAGTTTATATAGCTTAGGCATTTTATTTATTGGCTTATTTGTTGGCGCAGGTTGGGAACCTTATGGAAACGAAATAAAAAGTTATATCAGCAATTGGGATAAATCCAACCCCACAACACACTACTCCATGCGCACCTACATTTTAGTACATGCTGCAATCATACTTTTTTTATTGTTAATTTTTTACACATGGTTTAAAAAAAAGGAACAATTAAAAAGAGTTATACTTATTTTTACTATAATCGAATTAGGAATTTACGCTCAACTAACCAGCTCATACACCTTACATTACAATTTAAAACAAAACGATTTTATTCATTTTTTTAAACAACTACCCAACGATATTCATCAGGAATCTGCCCAAAAACCTTATCATTTAAACGTTGAAGATTACCAACCTAAACAAGAAGGAATTTGGCGTAACACAGCAACTTTTGCAAAATCGCTTACCACTAACGCACACAATCAGGCACAGTTTAAAGGATTTAATATCATAGAAGAAAATAAAGGTTTAGAAATTACTTCTCAAAATCCTTTATTTTATGATATTAATAAAAAGGTAAATATAGATACCGTAAATGTGCTTCAAAGCAATTTGGTGTGGCGTTGGGAAAATAGGCATCCACTAACTGTAAATCCCGAAAAATTACTAATTACAAAAAGCACAATTGGTTATAACAAATTTACTGCTAAGGTGGAAAATACTAGTAAACAAAAAGATATTTTGGTAATTAATCAAAATTATCATCATTTATGGAAGGCTTTTATTAACGAAAAACCTGCCCAAATTTATCCTATCAACGATGCACTTATGGCAATAGAAATTCCTGGAAATACCAAAGCGGATGTTCGATTTGAATTTGAAAGTCCGGATGCTAAAAAATTTATTATCTATTCCTTATTATTATATCTGTTGCTAATTTGTGCAATTTTTACAAAAACAAACAATTTTTATTATTTTCGCACTCATGATAAATAACGAAGAACTTTTTAAAAAAATCGTAGCTCATTGTAAGGAGTACGGTTTTGTGTTTCCTTCATCGGAAATATATGATGGATTAAGCGCTGTGTACGATTACGGACAAAATGGTACGGAGTTAAAACGCAATATTCGCGAGTATTGGTGGAGCGCAATGGTAAAATTGCATGATAATATTGTAGGTATCGACTCTGCTATTTTTATGCATCCTACTACTTGGAAAGCTTCCGGACATGTGGATGCTTTCAACGATCCAATGGTGGATAACAAGGATTCTAAAAAAAGATACCGTGCAGATGTTTTGGTGGAGGATTATATTGCCAATAAATTACAAGCTAAAATTGATAAAGAAGTTGAAAAAGCTTCCGAAAGATTTGGAAGTGCTTTCGATAAAAATCAGTTCCTACAAACCAATCCTAGAGTTTTAGAATATAGTGCTAAGATTGCTGAAGTGGAAGCACGCATGAAAAAAGCAATGGAGGAGGAAAATTTAGCCGATTTTAAACTATTAATCGAAGATTTAAATATTGTTTGTCCGGTTAGCGGAACGTGTAATTGGACAGATGTTAGGCAATTTAACTTAATGTTTTCTACCGAAATAGGTTCTGTAAGTGAGGAAGCAAACAAAATTTATTTACGCCCCGAAACAGCACAAGGAATATTCGTTAATTTTTTAAACGTTCAAAAAACTGGGCGAATGAAAATTCCTTTTGGTATCGCTCAAATTGGTAAAGCTTTCCGTAACGAAATTGTTGCTCGACAATTTATTTTCCGTATGCGCGAGTTTGAGCAAATGGAAATGCAATATTTTGTGCGCCCTGGAGATGAAATTCAGTGGTACGATTACTGGAAAGCACAACGTATGAAATGGCATAAATTATTAGGTTTTGATGATAATTCGTACCAATTTCACGACCATTTAAAATTAGCGCATTATGCCAATGCAGCTTGTGATATCGAATTTAAATTTCCTTTTGGATTTAAAGAGTTAGAAGGAATTCATTCTCGAACAGATTTCGATTTATCTAGCCATCAGGAATTTGCAAAGAAAAAATTACAATATTTTGATCCAGAGGAAAACCAAAATTATGTTCCCTATGTGGTAGAAACGTCTGTTGGATTAGACAGGATGTTTTTAGCAGTAGTATCTAAAGCTTATCAGGAGGAAGAATTAGAGGATGGAAGTACGCGTGTGGTTTTAAAATTCCCTGCCTTTTTAGCGCCTTACAAAGTGGCAATTTTACCTTTAACCAAAAAAGATGGTTTGCCTGCTAAAGCAAAACAAATAATGAATGCTTTAAAGTTGGATTACAACTGTTATTACGAGGAAAAAGATGCTATTGGTAAGCGTTACCGCCGCCAAGATGCTATTGGTACTCCATTTTGTATTACTGTAGATCATCAAACTTTAGAGGATAATACAGTTACAATCCGCGATAGAGATACCATGGAACAACAACGTATAAATATTGATATGTTGAGTAAAATACTAGACGAAAAAGTAAGTATGAAAAAGATACTGAAACAATTAGCCTAAAACATACATGCACGAATAAGTATTAATCTTTCTAAAATTAAAGTATGAGTTCACAAGATGTACGCTGGAAACAACGCTTTAATAATTTTTTGAAAGCATTTTTTAAATTAGAAGAAGCCGTTTTGAAAATCAAAGTGGAATATCAGATTAATGAAGATGGTACCATTAATAAAGATAGCTTTTTAGATGACATTATTAAAGAAGGATTAATACAACGTTTTGAGTACACGCATGAATTAGCATGGAATGTTATGAAGGATTTTTTAGTAAATGCCGGAAACAACAACATTTTTGGTTCAAAAGATGCTACTAGGGAAGCTTTTGCTGCGGGCTTAATTAAAAATGGTGAGGTTTGGATGGATATGATTAAAAGTCGTAATAAAACTTCGCATACCTACAACGAAGAAACAGCTGATGATATATTTATGAAAATCGTTCACGAATACCATCAGGAGTTTAATCAATTTAAAAACAGAATGGAAGAATTGGAAAATGGTGAACAACAAAAACTATGATGAATTTTGGATTAAAAACAGCTACCATCCAAGCAATTCGGGAAGTTTTTAAACTACACCATGAAGTGGAAAAAGCCATTTTATATGGCTCTAGAGCGATTGGCAATTACCGCCTAGGTTCCGATATTGACCTTACCTTAGTAGGAGAAAAGCTAAACCTAACTACACTACAAAAAATAGAAGATGAATTAGACGACCTCTTATTACCTTATAAAATAGATTTATCATTGCATAAGCATATCGAGAAAAAGGAACTTCTTGAACATATTCAACGTGTAGGAAAAGTTTTTTTTGAAAAAATGAATTAGTAAAATTCTAAGATATTGATTAAAAACATATCAAGAACTGTTAAATGAGAATAATTATTTGGGCGTGGTTGATAGTAAGAAAAGAGCAAAGCCTTTTGGGCTTTATGATACATTACCTTTAGCTATTATTTCAGGGCGGAGAGGGTTTTATTTTTTTCACCACTCCGGCTTGCTGCCACCTCGCCTCAAGTCGAGGAGTTAGTGGCGTGCTAACGCACGTTTTTTTATATTGCTACCACATTTTTTTTTATAGCTAAGCTATATTTTTGGAAGTGTACTTAACTCCTCTCCCAAAAAAATGAGTGAGGTACCCAAAGGGCGGAGAGGTTTTTTTAATGTTTTTTTCACCACTCCGGTGTGCTAACGCTCAAAAATCATAATAAATCATTTAATTTCTCGGCAAAGGGTTTCCTTGTACCAAATACCAATCCACCCAAGCTTCCATTTGTTTTACAGAGTTAGGTCGTAGAATGATTTTTCGCGAATCGTTCAATAAATACATTGTAGGTGTGCCAAAAACGTAATAATCTTGTGCAACAGGACTGTTCCATTTTTTATAATCGCATAAACTAATAAATGGAAAATTAGACGCAAAGTTGATGAAATCCTTTTCGTTTTCATCTAAAGACACAAACACAACCTCTAATCCATTCTGTTTCCAATTGTTATAATTTTTTGAAACTTCGGGTATTTCATTTGTACATTTAGGACACCAACTTGCACCAAAAACCACCAAGGTATATTTGCTTTTGATATCACTTAATTTTTTATAATCAGCCGATGAAGGATATAAGGTAGATTTTGGAAAAACAATTTCTGGCGCCACATTGCCTTTTTTCATTGCTCGGTAGGTTTCCAATTGTTTGGCTAAATCAGAGTTTATTGTGCAACTCACTTCGTTTAAAACTTTTAAAGCCAAATATTCCGATGCCTTAAACAAACTATGACGCTCCAGTAAATCAAATAAATAATCGGTTACTTCGTTAAGTTTTTGTTCATCTTTCACTAAATTAACCAACATGGCATCAATAGACAATTGCATTTCTATAAATACCGAATCCAAGGATTTTCCGCAGTTTTCCAATAACCAAAAATGACTTTCTATAGCATCTTTAAACAAACCACTTTTGTATAATCTTTTATCTGTGTAATCCAAAGCTCTAAAAGCTGCAATTGTAGCCGGGATTTCATTTGTACGGTATTGCGCAACTACCGATACCGAACTTACCAATTTACGTGTGGGCAAAAACCATTTTACATAACTTTTATCTGGTAATTGATTAATAAATTCCACATCCTCCGTTTTAATGCGTTT
>JBEEPA010000146.1:0-8243 GCA_041191385.1 Bacteroidota bacterium
GAATATTTAAAAAAATCTGGGAGTAAGGATACAAATATTTATTTTGTTGTTGAAGGTAGTGTAAAACTGTTTATTGAGGAAAATGAGCAAGAAATGATTATTCGTTTTGGTTATCGAAATAATATAATTGCAGCTTTGGATTGTTTTATTAGTGAAAAACCATCGGATTTATATATACAAGCTATAAAAAAAACCGAATTAAAAGTAATATCCAAAATAAAATTTAATCAAATAATAGCCGAAAATGAAAATTTTAAAATGGATTGGGAGCAAACTTTATTGCAATTAATTTATCAGCAAATTGAGCGTGAAAAAGATATTTTAATTGTTTCGCCCTCCAAAAGATACCAAAGAGTTTTAGATAGAAGTCCGCAATTGTTCCAAGAAATTCCGCATAAATATATTGCATCATATTTAAGAATGACTCCAGAAACATTATCCAGATTAAAAAGCAAACAAAACTCTTGATTTAAATCAATTTTATTCCCGAAATACTGCTTTATTTTTGTTTAAAATTTACATCATGGATAAGCAAAAATTATTGGAGGAATTAAAGGTTGACACACTACTAAATATTAAACAAGCAGAGTTTTTTAAAACCTTAACTATTGATAAATTAAATTTTAAATCAAATGATGCACAATGGAGTATTTTAGAGTGTGTTGAACATTTAAATAGATATGGCAGATTTTATATTCCTGAAATTTCCCAAAAAATTAAAAACAATAAATACCCTAATTCCAACGAATTTAAATCTGGAATTTTAGGCGATTATTTTGCCAAATCTATGCAACCCAAGGAAAAACTTAATAAAATGAAAACTTTTCCATCCATGAATCCCAAAGGAAGTAAATTAACTGTGGCTGTTATTGATGAATTTATCTCACAACAAAATAATATGTTAGATTTACTTAACCAAGCACAAAATGTAAATTTAACCAAAACTAAAACAAATATTTCTATATCCAAATGGATAAAATTACGCTTAGGAGATACCTTTAGAGTAGTAATTTTCCATAATAACCGACATATTTTACAAGCGATGAAAATATGTTAAAAACAATTTTAAGTTAATTAATATTTAATTTACAAATAATAAGTATATTTGTGCCTCCCTTATTGAAAGAGTCTATAATTTATCTTAATAATTTATGTAATAATTTTCACATTTAATTATGCTTGTAATTTAAATTTAATTTCATGAAAAAAATTTTTCTTTTAACAGTATTTACGCTTTCTATTAATTTAATTTTTGCCCAGTATTCTGGTGGTTTAGGAACCAAAGTTAATCCTTATCAAATTGCTAATTTATCCGATTTAGAGGATTTATCTACAACCTCTACTGATTGGGACAAACATTTTATTTTAACCAGTTCAATTGATGCTTCTTCAACTTCAGGGTGGAATGCAGGTGAGGGATTTAGTCCAATTGGAACCTCAGTAACAAAATTTACAGGTAGTTTAAATGGTGCCAATTTCACAATAAGCAATTTGTTTATAAATATGCCAAATGATGCTTATATTGGCTTGTTTGGTTGGGTAGAAGGTGATACGATTAAAAATATAATAATTGATAATCCTAACTTTACAGGATTAGAAATGGTGGGCGGATTAGCTGGTAGAACAGGAGATGTTAGTAATACAACTATAACTAGAATAGAAAATGTTTCCGTTACAAATGCAACAATTACAGCAACAAAAGTAGATTTAATTGGTGATGATAACGAACATGTAAAAACAGGTGGTATTGTTGGTTTAGCAAGTAATACTAATATTACAGATTGTTATGCTCAAGCAAGTTTAAGTGGAAAAGATAGAATTGGTGGTTTAGTAGGTGAATTAAGTGTAAATTCTAGTATCGCTTCAGATGCTGGATTAGTTACTTTGAGTTATTCAAATGTAACTTTAAATTCTACCGGTAGATTAGTAGGCGGTTTAATTGGATATATGAATACCAATACAAGAATTAGTTTTTGCTATTCCATTGGTGACATTATTGCAAATGGATTTAATGTAGGCGGATTAATAGGTTTGTCAAATACTGGTTCTACAATTAATAATTCTTATAGTTTAGTTAATGTAAGTGGAAGTAGTTATATTGGAGGATTTATTGGTTTAAATAGATCTACAATTACAAATTGTTATTCTGCTGGTGAGGTATCAGGTTTAAGTAATGTGGGTGGTTTTGTTGGCAATGTAAATTCTGGATCTGTAACAAATTGTTACTGGGATAAGATTAATTCATTATTAGCTACTTCTGCAGCAGGAACTGGATTAGATAATTTTTCAATGAAATTACAATCGTCTTTTAATTCTTGGGATTTTGATAATGATTGGGCAATTTTATCAGGCACAAATATTTCTTACCCATATTTACAAAATTTAAGTCCTGGAACTAAACCTGGAACTCAAGTTTCTCCAAATATTTGGTTAGGAAACAGCACAGCTTGGAGCGATGCAAACAATTGGAGCCGAAATATTGTTCCTAATACAAGTTTAGGTGTAGTAATCGTTAATACAAGTAATCAACCTTTAATTTCGTCGAATAGCGCTAGTTCACCAGCTTTAGCCGATAGTGTTGTTATTTATAGTGGAGCTACCCTTACCATTGCTGCACAAAATGCTTTAACAGTTACCAATAATTTGGTAAATAATGGAACTTTGTTATTGCAATCTACTGTGGATGGCTCAGCAACTTTAATTGTGGATGGAGAAATTAGTGGAGAAGGGGACAACAATATCGAGCAATATTTTACTGGAAGTAATAAAAATTACTATATTGGTGCACCAGTAAATAATATAACCGCAAGTGTTTTAAATACTGGTACAGAAACTAAATTTTCGCACAATGCTAGTACACAAAGATACTCTGTGTTAGGTAACTCTACTAACTTAAATCCTTTACAAGGTTATGTAGTAAGATTTTCATCTGCAGAAACAGTAACTTTTAGTGGAGCAATTAATAATGGAGAATTAAGTAATTTAAATTTGCCTCGTACAGGTTTAGTAAATGAAAAAAGAGGGTACAATTTAATTTCTAACCCTTATACTTCGTTTGTAGATTGGAAATTGGTAAGTAAAACCAATCTTGAAAATTCGGTTTGGTTTCCTAGAACTGGAGGTGTTTTTGATACTTATAATGCTTTATCTGATATTGGTACCAACAACACAGGGACTGGAGCGGTAAACGAGTTTTTACCACCTTTACAAGGATTTTGGGTTAGGGTTGATGAAGACGGACAAACCGGAGGAGTTGTGTTTGATAATACAATGAGGTCGCACCAAATTGGTAAATTAAGAGTTGCTGAAACCAAAGATTTATTTCGATTTAAAATTGTAAATAATAATGAAAGTGATGAAGCTGTGATAAATTTTGATGTTAATGCTGAGGAAAATTTTGATCCATACGATTCTCGTAAATATTGGACTAATTTTGATGCACAAATTAGCACTGTTGCTAGCAATGAAGATTTAGTTATAAACTCTTTACCAAACGTTAATAATACTGTTGTAGAAACAAAATTGTATTTAAAAGAAGATGGATTATATGTTTTAGAGGCAACGGAACAATCTGGAAATTTACAAAATTTACAAGTTGTATTAGAGGATAAATTTACAGGGCAAATGATTGGATTTAATGCGGGTGAAAAATATAGTTTTAAAGGAAAGTCAAGTGATGAAAATCGTTTTGTTATTCATTTTGGTGATATTCCATTAAATAACTTTGTAGTCAATCCCAATACTGTTTTAATTTTTGTAAATAACAATCAAATTAATGTTAAAATTAAAGATATAGATGGTGCAAAACTTAGTGTTTATAATATTAATGGACAATTGTTACAATCTACAAATTTAACCAATTCATTTACTCAAATAAATACTACTTTCCCTAGTGGAATTTATATTATTGAAGTACAAAATGCAAATGTTATAACTCGCGAAAAGGTAATTATTAAATAACTCAAAATCATGGAAAACAATAAAAAAGAATGGGTAAGTCCAATGCTTTTTATCGAAGATATTAACGAAACCAATGATCCTTTAAAAGATCCAGGAACAGACGAAGGTGCTTTTGAGCAAATGTCTTAAAATAAATTATTATAACCTCCCTTATCAATTTTAAAATTTGTTGAGGGAGGTTTTTTGATGTTATATCAATTAAATATTAAAATAAGCTTTATTGTTTTGACAGTAGATAAATGAAGTTTTCTGTTTACTTTTAAACACCTATCAGGTTTTGAAAACCTGATAGGTGTTTAAAAGGCTTAGTTCCTAATTTAATTGGTATTATTATTTTTATAATCTATTTGGTATTAAATAATAAATTAAAAATTAGTTTTATCCAAATAACTCCGCAATATCTTTGGTGTTAAGTTTTTTCATTATAGCCTCATCGGTTTTAATTAAGTCATCTGCTAAATCCAGTTTTTTACTTTGTAAAGTAAGGATTTTTTCTTCGATAGTTCCTTTGCAAATTAAACGATAAGCAAACACATGTTTATCTTGTCCAATCCTATAACAACGGTCGATTGCCTGATTTTCAACGGCTGGATTCCACCAAGGGTCAACCAAATACACATAATCAGCAGCCGTTAAATTTAAGCCCGTTCCACCTGCTTTTAAACTAATTAAAAACACCCTTATTTCATCGTTAGTTTGGAACTCGTTAACCAAGTCGCCACGGTTATTGGTACTACCATCCAAGTAAACCGTTTTTATTTTATGCTGTTGTAAATCCTGCTCTATTAGTTTTAACATACCCACAAATTGCGAAAACACCAAGACTTTATGCTTTCCAGTTTTCTCCAAAATATGTCGGCGTAAAGTTTCAATTTTTACTGCAGAATTTTCGTAAGTTGCATCCACTAAAAAAGGCGAATTACAAATTTGGCGTAGTTTAGTTAATGCTTCTAATACCATAAATTTAGATTTTCCAATGCCTTCTTGATTAATTAATATTTCGATAGAAGCCTTATAAGCTAAAGTATGTTTTTCGTAAAATTGTTTTTGCGCATCTTCCATTTCGCAATATAAAATGGATTCTGTTTTTTCGGGCAATTCCTTGGCAACTTGTTTTTTGGTGCGGCGCAATAAAAAAGGATGTATTAAACGCTGTAATTCATCGGCAATTTTTTTATCTCCTTGTACATCAATTGCATCCGAGTATTCTTTTTTAAAACTGGTATTCGTGCCCAATAATCCAGGATTGATAAATTGCATTTGAGCAAACAAATCGAAGGTATTGTTTTCGATAGGAGTACCCGTTAAAACTAAACGATATTGGGCTTGGATTAAACAAACCGATTTAAAACGAATGGAAAGCGGGTTTTTAATTGCCTGAGATTCATCTAAAATCCCATAGTTAAATTTAAACTTCCTTATCAATTCAATATCCGATGTAAGTGTGCCGTAGGTGGTTAAAATTAAATCATAAGATTTAAAATCTTTAATGTCTATTAAACGGCTATTACCATGATGTACAAAATAGGTAAGTTGAGGTGCAAATTTTTCGAGCTCAGCAACCCAGTTAAACAATAAACTTTTGGGTAAAACTACTAAGCTAGTTTTCTTTTTTAGCTCCTTTTCTTTTTGTAACAAGGTTATTACTTGTAAGGTTTTTCCTAAACCCATATCATCTGCCAAACAACCACCCATTCCGGTTTCTTGTAAAAAATAAAACCATTGGAAAGCAGATTTTTGATAAGGACGCAACTGTGCTTTGATATTTTTGGGTAAAGTTACCGTACTAGTTTGTTCGTATTGTAAAAGTTTTTGTTTTTTGGCTCTAATTTCTTGTAAAATCTCTAATTCGTTTAGTTCTTCAAATAAATCTTCTACGATATTAAACTTTAGTTTAGGAATTTTAATTTCGTCCTTTTTAATCTCTCCATACCTAAAATAGCGTTGTAATTTTTGTATCCATTCTTCGGGTAAAATTCCTAAGGTTCCATCGTTTAGTTTAATGAAACGCTCGTTTTTTTGCAATACTTTTTTAAGTTCGTTGAGGTTAATTTTTTGATTGCCATACTCCAAACTTAACTCAACATCAAACCAATCAATTCCCGATTTTATGGACGATGAAATTTTTGGTTTATTAGTGTTGTACTTAAAATTATCCAAGGTATCAAATCCAAAAACTTCAATTTCATTTTTTTTGCAATTTTCGAAAAAATCTAAAAACCAAAGATTTTCAATCATTTCATTCGGACTTAAATACATAAAAAATAAGTTACCCTGATTGTTAAATTTAGGATGACTATCTTTTAAAAATTGCATTATACCTTTTTCCAATTCTGTATCACGTTCAATTTTTAAAAGTTCTTTTTTTTCGTAAAAATAAATATCTTTAGTATTCCCAATTTCAATCACCATACCGTTGTAAGCAACTTTTGGTACAAATAAAACATGCTTATCTAAACTTTTTAAATAAAGTTGTTTTTTAACCTTAGGGTTAGTAATCATTTTTAAATTTACATCTTTAGGATTGGAAAAAATAATTTCTATATTTTGGCTTATGGGCTCTATAAAATCAAAAAAGTAACTTTCTAAATCATCGTTGCTGTATTCGTAATCTTCTTCGGTTAAAAGTTTAGCATTTTTCCAATCGTAAGCATTTTTCCATGGATATAAAATGTTTTGATGAAAAAAACCCAATTGTAAAACATTGCTTTCGTCCCAATATTTAGTTTTTAAAGGTTTATAATCGTATAATTCATCATTTATTTTAACCTTTAGTTGCGCAACAAATGTGTTATCTAACTTATTAATTTGCATTGATAAAACAGCTGTATCAGTTGGATGTATTTTAATGGAAGTTAAGGCATCTAAACTAACATTAAAATTTACTAAATAGGTGTCTAATCGGTAATGGTTTAAAAACAATATCTGATTTTTTAAATACTCTATTGCCTGGTGATATTGGTTGAAATTTTCATGTAAAATTTCTGTATTAGAGATATACACTCTTAAATTAGAAGGACTAAAAAATTCAAATTCGGCAAAATTATTATGCTGTTTAATGTTGGTATATACAGGGATGTTTTTTTTGTATTCTAAGCCATTTTTTTTCCATTCGGCATTTCCTATTACCAACTCTAAATTTTCGTTGTAAGCACCAAAAATGTAAATTTCATCTGTTTTTACTTCTGTAAACTTTTCTTTTTGTTGAATAAATTTTTTAATCAATTCATCGTTTTGTTTTTGCAAAGTATTTAAAAATGGTACTATGGCTATTTTAGGATTTGATTTATATTGTTTACTGTAATCATATTGAATGAAATAGTTTTGTAAAATAGGTTTTACATTAACTAAAACATCAATATCTGGAGAAAATTTAAATTTTCGTCGTAAATCATCTATTTGGTATTTATGATAGCTTATAAAATCGTTAAAATAATTATAAGGCGGAATTTCGTTTTTAAATTTTAACCAAGCGTTTTTTTGATGATTACATAAACCCTCTATTTTTTGATTACAACTACATTTAAGTTGTGGACGATTTTCCTCTTCAATTTTTATCTCAACTGTATAATTTTTATTTGTTTTAAAATCATTAACTGTAAATTTCACCATTTTTAAATTGGGAATTTCCCAATTTATCGCAGAACAATCTTTATCCTTGTAAATTTGATATTCTCTTTCAAAATTTCGTTTGTAATGCAAAGTTTTCCATTCATTTGTTGATTGAATGTTTGATAAACTTTGTATGTTTTGTGTTTTTTCATTTTCTAATTTAATTGTTTCTGGACTTTTTTTCAGAACTTTCTTCTGTAATTCGTTAACAACTCTTTTTAATGCTAAAGCAACCCATTTACTGGGTTTATTGGTGTTGTAATCGTAACAATTTGTTGAAATTTTTACGTTAGAGTAGGATAATTGTATCTCCAAATTAATTTTATCACCACCTATAATATTGAACTTGAAATTATAAAAAATTTCATTTGAGATTTCTAGTTGAGTGTGTGTAACACTGTTCGCATTTAAAGTTTTTTGGGTGTAGGAAACCAAATAATCTGGTATTTTTTTTAGTTCCTTTTGTGCTTTTAATAGCAGTATATCAAAATCTAACATTATATAATATTTATCAATTGCTAAAATTAGTATTTTAAAAGCATAAATAAAAACTAGCGCACTAAAGCTGTTTGGTAGCTGGCTACTAAAAAAATAAGTTTTATGGTAGGAATTGTTTTGTTTTTATGTAAACTTTTGTAGTTCCATTGAAATTGCGCTTCGCCCCATTTAAA
>JBEEPA010000147.1:0-14022 GCA_041191385.1 Bacteroidota bacterium
ACTTTCCCTGCTACAATTACAGTTGCAGATGATAAAGTAAATGTAACAGCTAACTTCTCGATTAACAGAACAGATTGGGGTATTGTTTATGGTTCTGGAAGCTTTACAGATTTAGCTAAAGATAAAGTTATTAAAGACGAAATCGATTTCCAAGTAAATATTGTAGCTAACAAATAGTAGTTATCAATTAACAAATTAGTAAAGGAGGTGAAATTTTCACCTCCTTTTTTTTGCAATAAATTTTACATACAACTAATTTTGCGTATTTTAGCGCTCGATGACAAAAGAAACAAATTCATACAGTAATTGGCGAACAAAAAGTTCCTATATTTCCACTTGTATAAGTATTGCAATGGTAATATTTATGTTGGGTTTAATGGGGTTTTTTTTAATGCGTGGCAAAGAAATTAGTGATAAATCCAAAGAAAATTTTAGATATGAGGTTTATATCAAAGATGGAGCTAAGGAAATTGAAATCATGCAGTTTAAAAAGATGTTGGATGCAGAGGATTATGTAATAAAAACTATTTATAAAGATCAAAATGAAGCTTTAGAGGAATACAAAGCAATCATTGATCCTAACGAAAACTTTTTATTAACCTTAGGAGAAAATCCACTGCCTCAAAATATAGATGTACAGTTTAAAGCAGAATATGCACATCCAGATAGTTTATTAAAATTTGAGAAAATAATCAAAAATCATCCTTTGGTTTCGGATTTTAGATATCCTAAAGATTTATTGTACTTGGTACACCAAAATTTACATAAAATTACTTTGGCGCTATTAGGGGTAAGTGCTTTATTATTAATTGTTGCTATTGCCTTAATAAACAATACCATACGTTTGCGTGTGTACAATCAACGTTTTGTTTTACGCACCATGCAACTCATTGGCGCAACTAATTCTTTTATACGCACACCCTTTATTTGGAATGCCTTTTTAATGGGATTATTTAGCGGAGTTATTGCTGTTTTGGGTATTATAGGTGGTGTAAATTTATTATATGATTATTGGCCAGAACTTACCAGTTTAATGAATCCAACTAACGATTTAGTTTTATATGTTGCAATGATATTATCCTCAATTTTAATTAGCGTGATATCTACATGGTTTGCTGTTGCTAGATTTTTAAGATTAAAAACTGATAAATTATACTTTTAATTATATGAGTGCATCTACATCTTTTGTATTAGATAAAAGAAACTTTATTTTAATAATTGCAGGTTTTTTAACTTGTGTTTTAGGTTTTGTATTAATGTCGGGTGGGGCCGTTGAAGATCCCAAAGAATTTAATCCCGAAATATTTAACACACGCAGATTAACCATTGCTCCTGTTGTTGTTTTAATTGGATTTATTGTAGTTGGTGTTGGTGTAATGTTGAAACCAAAAACGGATTCTAAAACTGAAGTGTACAAAAAATAATGAGTGTAATACAAGCCATAATTATTGCCATTATTGAGGGATTAACCGAGTTTTTGCCGGTTTCTTCTACCGGACATATGATTTTAGCCGCTGCGGCAATGGGTATTCATGAAGACGAATTTGTAAAAACATTTGAAATTGCTATTCAGCTAGGAGCTATTATTGCCATTGCATTAATGTATATTCAGCGTTTTTTAAAATCTATCAATATTTACTTTAAACTTATTGTAGCTTTTATTCCAACTGCAATTATCGGGTTTTTAGCTTATGATATTATTAAATCGTATTTGTTTAACCCAACAGTGGTATCTATTTCTTTGATTATTGGTGGTGTAATTTTAATTTGGATTGATAAACGAGTTACTACTAAGGAATCTAAAGTGTTAGATTTAGAGGAAATTCCTTATAAAAACGCATTTTTTATTGGTATTGCACAATGTTTATCCATGATTCCTGGTACTTCTAGAGCAGCAGCCACAATAATTGGCGGTGTGTTTAATGGCTTAAATAAAAAGCAAGCTACTGAGTTTTCTTTTTTATTGGCGGTTCCTACCATGTTTGCTGCTTCGGGTTACGATTTATTAAAAGCTCCTGTTAATTTTAGTTCTATTCAAATTACTATGTTAATTTTAGGTTTAATCTTTGCTTTTGTTAGCGCTTGGTTTGCTGTAAAACTATTTTTAAAATTAGTTGAAAAATACGGATTTAAACATTTTGGTTATTACCGCATTTTTTTAGGCGTTTTATTTTTAGCTGCTTCATATTTAGGTTTAGTTAATTTTTAATATATGCAATTACCTTTTTCAGTAACTGCAATTCATAAAAATTTTGAGAATTTATCGCTTGAGGATTTTAACAATGGTGCTGTTTTATTAGTGGATAAGCCGTTAAATTGGACTTCTTTTCAGGTGGTTAACAAGTTAAAATATTTCATTTTAAAAAAGTTCGGAATTAAAAAAATAAAAATTGGTCATGCGGGAACCTTAGATCCTTTAGCTACTGGTTTATTAATTATTTGTACAGGTAAAGAAACCAAAAATATACATATCTATCAGGGTCAAAAAAAAGAATATACAGGTACTTTTTGTTTGGGTGCAACTACACCAACTTACGATTTAGAAAGTGAAATTGAGGAACATTTCCCTACTCAACATATTACCGAAGATTTAATTAACGAGGTTAAAAATAGTTTTGTGGGCGAAATTGTTCAAACTCCACCTAGTCATAGTGCAGTTAAAGTAAATGGTGTGCGTGCATACAAAACTGCCCGACAAGGAATTGAAGTGGAAATTCCATCCCGAACTATTACTATTTATGATTTTGAAATTAGTAATTATAATTTACCCTATTTAGATTTTAAAGTAACTTGTAGTAAAGGAACATACATACGTACATTAGCCAATGATTTTGGTAAAAAACTTCAATCAGGCGCACATTTAACCCAATTACGAAGAACTAAAATTGGAGATTTTAGCTTGTGATTTTTAAAACTCAGTTTATTAAACTTTACTTTTATATTTTAAAACATCTTGTTTTTTGATACGGCGATGTGTACCAACTTTGGTGAAAGGGATTTTGCCACTTTCTAGAAGTTTTACTACAAATGGACGTGAAACCTGAAGTATATCTGCAGCTTGCTGGGTAGTAATATATTCGGGCGCTTTATCGGTTTTTGCAACCGTTTTCCCTTTGGTAATTTGTATTTTTTCTTCGATTATTTCTTGACCTTCTGCAATTTGTTGTAATTTTTTGTGTAACTCTTTTATCAAAACAACTGGTATTGCAACAAAATCGCCAGATTTTGTGATTTTTATTTTAACTGTTTCTTTATCCGATTGATTGATTTTTAGCATAGTTTCAGCTAATTTTTCGATAGCTTTTTGAGCAATTTCTTGGTTTTCCATAGTGTTAATTTGTTAATTAAAATCTCCAAAATAGGTGTTTAACAATTCGTTTACTTGAGCTAAAATTAAATCGCTGGCATTATCCACTTTAAACCTCTCTAAAGCATCTGATATATTATTTAATGCTTCTGGACTATTTATTAAATCTTCTATTTGAGGCATTAATTGTTGTTGAACTTCATTATCTTTAATTAAAATAGCCGCTTTATTTTCTACCAAAGCCATAGCGTTTTTGGTTTGATGATCCTCTGCAGCAAAAGGAAAAGGAACTAAAATAGAAGGTTTTTTTAGTAATGCAATTTCTGTTATACTCATCGCACCTGCTCGCGAAATCACTAAATCTGCTGTAGCGTAAGCCAAATCCATTTGGTATATAAAAGCACTAGATTGGAGTAGGGGAGAGTTGATTTGTGCAATACGTTGTTGTGCTGTAGCAGCATAACTTTCTCCCGTTTGCCAAATTAATTGATATCCTAGTTTCACTAATTTTTCTAGGACTGCATCCACTGCTAAATTTATGGATCGCGCTCCTTGGCTACCGCCTATTACTAAAATACAAGGTTTATGAGCATCTAATTTAAAAAAATCAATTGCTTGTTGTTTTTTATTTTCACTATTCATTAATTCCTTTCTAACAGGATTTCCAGTGATAACTAGCTTTTCTTTAGGGAAATATTTGTCCATATTGGGAAAAGCAACACAAATTTTTTGTACGTATTTTCCTAATATTTTATTGGTAATACCAGGGTATGAATTGGATTCGTGAATTAAAGTAGGAATTCGTTTCCATGCTGCAGCTTGTAATAATGGGCCACTTGCAAAACCACCTACACCAATTGCGATATGCGGTTTAAATTCCTTAATTATTTGAATAGATTTATATAAACTATGAATAACTTTAAATGGAAACAGTAAATTGCTTAACGATAAAGAACGTTGTAAACCGCTAATCCATAAACCTTTTATTGGGTAGCCTGCTTTTGGAACTTTTTCCATTTCCATTTTACCCTTTGCGCCCACAAATAAAATTTCTGCTTGAGGATATTTATATTGTATTGCATTTGCAATGGCAACTGCCGGAAATATATGTCCGCCTGTACCACCTCCACTTACGATTACTTTTAAAGTTTTACTCATATTTTTTAATTTTGGAAATTAACCTTTAGTTTCATCAACTTCCTCAGTTTTCATATCTGGATTTTTAGTTTTAACCGATACTCTACTGATACTTAAAATTATTCCTATTGCAAATGATGTAAACCAGATTGAAGTACCACCCATACTAACCATTGGTAATGGCTGTCCAGTAACAGGGAAAATATTTACAGCAACCGCCATATTTGTAAATGCTTGTAAAACAATTGCGCTACTTAAGCCAACAACTACCAAAGTATAGTATACTTTATCTGCCCGTACTGCAATTTTAACCGATCGAAATAAAAATAAAAGGTACAAAAGTATGGTTGTAAATCCGCCAATTAATCCAAAATGTTTTACTATCGTGGAAAATATAAAATCGGATGCAGCCTGAGGAGGAGATGGATATTCACCATCATTAAATAAAGTACCTTTAATTCCGCCATCAATAATGGCTGCTTTGGACAAATTACTTTGGTAGTTAGCTTCGTTATCTTCAGCACCTTTTTCAAAAGCAAATATTCTTTTTTTCCATGTTTCTAACCTTGGAAATGCTTCTGGTTTTATTATGATAGCTAAAGTGAAAATCCCTGCTCCCATGCCCAAAACCATTATTATATACCATAGTTTCACACCTCCAAAATACATTACACACATACAAATGCCAAAGGTAAGTGCAGCAGTGCTAAAATTAGATTTTACAATTAATGCACAAACAAATATAACAGGGAGGAATATTTGTATAAATACACTTTTAAAATCTTTTAGTATTTCTTGTTTTTTTACTAAAATTCTTGAAAGATACAATACTATAGCAATTTTTGCTAAATCCGAGGGTTGAAAACTTAGATTGATTCCTGGTATCATTAACCATCTATCTGCCGAGTTAACATTAAACCCCATAAATAGGGTTAACAACAATAAAGGCACTGAAATTATTAGTAATAAAATACCCAATTTAGAAAATAAATGAGGAGGGATTAAATGTACGTAGTAAATGAGTAATAAACCTAATGCTAGTATTATAGCGTGTTTTGTTGCAAAATAAAAAGTATTTCCATCTTTAAATGCATACGCTAAATCATCTGTAGCTACATATATAAGTAGCACGGAAATTAGCGACAAAAATATTGTTATGCCCCAAATAATTTTATCGCCAAATATTTTATCGTACACCCACTTCATAGGCTATTTATTAGAAGTAAAAGGAATAAGAACTAGGGATGAACCTATTCCTTTACTCCATAAGTTAAACAAAGTATTATAAACTTCTAACTGCGTTTTTAAATGCGTTTCCTCTTTCTTCTAAGTTTTCGAAAAGGTTAAAACTTGCACTTGCAGGTGATAATAAAACCACTTCGCCTTTTTGTGCTGTATAATAAGCTAATTGTACTGCTTCTTCCATCGATTTAGCTTCTGTAATCACATCAACTTTATCCAAAAAGTTTTCAAAAACTTTTTCTTTGTTCGTTCCAATGTAAATGATTGCACGAACCTTATCTTTCACTAATTCGTGTAAAGATGAGTAATCAACTGCTTTATCTACTCCACCTACAATCCAAACTACTTGATTATTCATTCGTTCTAATGCGTACCAAGTTGAATTTGTATTAGTGGCTTTAGAATCGTTTATATATTCTACTCCATAAATATTTGCCACAAATTCTAATCTGTGTTCTACATCTTCAAAATCAGCAAATCTTTCTTTTGTTGATTCTTTTCTGATTTTAGAAACATTTGCTTTAATGTTTTCCGCTAACGTGTCGCCGTAATTTACTTTGTCCTGAAAATCAAATCCTCCCTTTGTCATTGTTTTAAATTTTAATTGTTGTTATTTTAATAAATTAATTTCTTTTTTAAACTGATCACCTCTGTCCTCGTAATTTTTAAATAAATCGAAACTTGCACAACAAGGAGATAATAAAACTACGTCTCCTTCTTGAGCAATTTCCGAAGCTTTTTCTACCACTTGTTTTGCCGATGAACATTCGTTGATATGCGGAATTATACCTCCAAAAACTTCAATAATTTTTTGGTTATCTTTTCCTAAACACAAAATGCTTTTAACTTTTTGTTGAACAAAAGGAATTAAAGTACTGTAATCGTTTCCTTTGTCCACACCACCCACAATCCAATGCACTGGTTTTTTCATAGCTTCTAAAGCAAAATAAGTAGCCTCCACGTTGGTAGCTTTAGAATCGTTGATGTATTCCACGCCATTTATCACTGCTACTTTTTCCAGCCTGTGAGGAATAGCTACAAAAGTTTGTAAAGCTTCTTTAACCACATTTTCTTCAATATCCAATTGTGCGCCTACTAACATTGCCGCCAAAGCATTACTGTAATTGTGTTTTCCAACTAAACTAAAATCGTTTATGTGTATATTGTAAGTATTTTGTACAATTAAGTTTTCGGAGGTATAATAGGCATTTTTATCTGCTGTAGTACCAAATGTTAAAACCTTAGCTGATGTATTTTTAAGCTCTGCTGAAGCTTTAAAATATGCGTCCTCTGCATTGTAAATAATACAATTATCTTCCTTAGAGTTTTTTTGGATTTGTAATTTTGCTTGTACATAATTTTCCATTTTGTACTCGTATCTATCCAAATGGTCGGGGGAGATATTTAATAAAACAGCAATTTCAAATGTACAATCTTTTATCCCTTCTAATTGGAAACTACTTAACTCTAGCACATAATAATCGTAGCTATCTTCCACCACCATAGCGGCAAAACTATTACCGATATTGCCACCCAAACCTACATTTAAATTTGCTTTTTTAAGCAAATGATAAATTAATGAAGTAGTAGTTGTTTTTCCGTTGCTGCCTGTAATACCAATTAATTTTGCACGTGTAAATTTTGCTGCCCATTCGATTTCCGAAATAATGGGCGTATTTTGTGCTTTTAATTTTTGTATCAACGGACTTTTATCTGGTATTCCCGGACTTTTAACTACTAAATCTGCCCCTTCAATTAATTCCCATGTATGTTGTTCTTCCTCAAAATCAATTTCATTTTCGGTTAAAATATCCTGATATTTTGGTGCTATTTTACCAAAATCACTTACATAAACCCTCCAATTTTTTGCCTTTCCTAGCAAAGCAGCACCTACACCACTTTCGCCAGCTCCTAAAACTACTAAGTATTTCATTATCTAAGTTTTAAGGTTGCAATGGATAATATAGCTAGTAAAATACCCACAATCCAAAATCTGCTTACAATTTTTGGTTCGGCATATCCTAGTTTTTGATAATGGTGATGTAATGGCGACATTTTAAAAATCCTTCTTCCTTCACCATATTTCTTTTTGGTGTATTTAAAGTACGATACTTGTAAAACCACACTTAAATTTTCTGCTAAAAATATTCCGCAGATTATTGGAATCAATAATTCCTTACGGATTGCAATTGCAAATACAGCTATGATACCGCCTAAAGCTAAACTACCTGTATCGCCCATAAATACTTGCGCTGGAAATGCATTGTACCATAAAAATCCTATACATGCACCAACAAAAGCGCCCATGAATACTACTAACTCTCCTGTATCTGGAATATACATGATATTTAGATATTCGGCAAATACGGAATTACCAGATACATAAGCCAATACACCTAATGTAACGCCAATAATTGCAGATGTTCCTGTGGCTAAACCATCAATTCCATCGGTTAAATTAGCTCCGTTAGAAACAGCTGTGATAATAAAAATCACAATCGGAATAAAAACAATCCATGCCCATTTAGCTGCATCTAAACCTATCCACTCTACAAAAGTCCCATAATTTAACTCATTATTTTTTAAAAATGGAACAGTAGATTTTAATGATTTATGCACTTCCCAGTTGGTTTTTTTAACCATTTCGTTGTTTTGCATTTCGTATTTTACACTTCCTTCTTCTGCAACTACTACATCATCGCTAAAAAACATTATAGAACCTATAATTAAACCTAATCCTACTTGTCCAACAACCTTTGCTTTACCATGTAATCCTTCTTTATTTTTTTTAAATACTTTAATATAATCGTCTAAAAAACCCAATATTCCTAACCAAACAGTGGATAACAATAACATGATAATATAAATGTTGTGTAATTTGGCAAATAATAAAGTTGGAATTAAAATAGCTCCTAAAATTAAAATACCTCCCATAGTGGGTGTGCCTGATTTTTGGATTTGCCCCTCCAAACCTAAATCTCTAACTGTTTCACCAACTTGTAAACGGTGTAACATAGCAATAATTTTTTTACCAAATATTAAGGAAATGATTAAGGATAAAATCATTGCTAAAGCAGCTCTAAAAGTAATATACTGAAAAACTCCCGCACCAGGGAAGTCCAATTTATCTAAGTATTCAAACAAATAAACTAACATTATTTTTGCAATATTTTAAAGGTTTCTACTAAAGTTTCCTGATCATCAAAAGGGTGTTTAATTCCTTTTATTTCCTGATAAGTTTCGTGTCCCTTACCAGCTACTAAAATAATATCTCCTGATTGCGCAAAACTACAGGCTACTTTTATCGCCTCTCTTCTATCTGTTACAGTTAATGTTTTGCGTAATAAGGTGGGGTCTAATCCTAATCGCATTTCGTTTAAAATTGCATCAGGTTCTTCGTTTCTTGGATTGTCGGATGTAAAAATTGCTTGGTCGGATAGGGTAGCAGCTATCTTTGCCATTATTGGTCTTTTTGCCGTATCTCTATTTCCTCCACAACCTACAACCGTATATATTTTACCATTTCCTTTAATCAAATTTATCGTATCCAATACCTTTTTTAAAGCATCAGGAGTATGTGCATAATCTACTATACCGATAATTCCTGTTGCCGATTTTTTATGTTGAAACCTTCCGTTTACTGGAGATAAAACACTTATACTGGTAAGCACATTTAATTCGTCTTGATTTAATAAAACACCAACAGCATAGGTTACTAAAATATTGTATGCATTAAAATCTCCTACCAATTTAGTCCAAACATCCTTACCATTAATATTTAATTGTAATCCTGTAATTGCATTTTCGATTATTTTAGCTTTAAAATCTGCCATTGATTTCAAACCATAAGTTTGTACTTTAGCGGCAGTATTTAAAACCATTGTTCCGCCATGTCGTTCATCTTTGTTAACTAAAGCAATTGCATTCGGTCCTAAGTCGTCAAAAAATTTCTTTTTTGCGTTTATATATTCATCAAAAGTACCGTGGTAATCTAAATGATCGTGCGTAATATTTGTAAATACAGCAATATCAAAATCCAGTCCTGCAATACGGTTTTGGTGAATAGCGTGAGAGCTAACTTCCATAAACGCATAGGTACAACCCGCTTTTACCATATCGTTTAGTAAACTGTTTAATTGGATTGCATCAGGTGTTGTATGTGTAGAAGGTAAAATTTCACCATTTATTTGATTTTGAACAGTACTTAATAAGCCTACTTTTTTTCCTAAACTACGCATTAAGTTAAACAATAAGGTTACGGTTGTTGTTTTACCATTTGTTCCTGTAACACCTATTAATTTTAGTTTTTCGCTTGGGTTATCAAAAAAATTACAAGAGATAATACCTAATGCAAATGAGGATGATTTTACTTTAACGTATGTAATTTTAGGTAATATTTCATCTGGAAAATCTTCACAAACTACTGCAACTGCTCCTTTTTCTATTGCTTTATTGATATACAAATGACCATCTGCTTGTACACCACGAACAGCAACAAAAATGGATGATGAAGACGCCAATCGCGAATCGAAACAAATATCCGTAATAGCTAAATTGGTAGTGCCTTTAATCTCCACTATTCCAGCTTTGTACAATAAATCCGATAATAATTTCATCTTATCCTAAAATTAATTTAATCACTGTTCCTTTATTTACCCGTTCGCCAGGCAGTAAACTTTGTTGTACAATTTTTCCTTGTCCAACTAATTTAACTCTTAAACCTCTGTTTTCTAACAAATAAATAGCTTCATGTAAAGGCATATTTACAACATTAGGCACGCTATTTTCGCTCCAATTTTCTTCTTTAATTACTTTAAGTTTCTTGTTTTCAATTTTTGTATATAACCAATTATCTGATAGTATTTTACGATTTGATTTAAAACCAAATTTTTTAGCTAAAAAATCAATTCGTTTGCCTGTAATTCTTTGTGTCATTAAATGTTCTTGATGATTATTTTTTAACGTATCGACATCAATATGTAAATTAGAACAAGTTGTAAATAATTTATCGCTTATTTTTCTAAAAACAGGTGCAGCAACTACACTACCATAAAAACCATTTACACGTGGGTTGCTAATTACAACTATACATGAATAAACTGGGTTTTCTGCTGGAAAGTAACCTACAAAAGATGCTCGATATTCGGTTCCATCACCTTCTTTTCGGTTTCCATAATTCATTTGTGATGTTCCTGTTTTTCCTGCGGCTGTATAAGCTGTGCCATTAAATGCCCACATTGCAGTTCCTTCTTTTACCACACCTTTCAATAATTCTTGCATAGTTTTTAAAGTGGATTTAGAACATATTGCATGATTGATGATTTGTGTGCCGTACTCTGCAACAATTTTTTCTTTTGTTTTAATTTTTTCTACAAAATACGGTCGTACCACTTTCCCATTATTGGCTATCCCATTATAAAATGCTAATATTTGCATGGGTGTAAGTGCAACTTCATATCCAATAGACGACCACGGTAGGGTAATACCCGACCAATTGTTTTTATCCGACGGATCCTTAATTCTGGGTGCTTGTTCGCCTTTTATATCTAATTCTAATTTACTTTGTAAGCCAAATCCATATAATCTATCAATAAATTTTTGAGGATCTCTACCGTAATGTTTTACTATTAATTTTGCAATTCCTACGTTTGATGATTCATGAAATATTTCTCTCACTGTCATATCTCTATTATAGCTATATGGGTGCGAGTCCTTCATTTTTTTATCATAAAATGTTGTTACACCATATCCTACATTTACAACATCGTCTAAACTTATTAATCCATCTTCTAACAAAGCCATCATACTTGCTAATTTAAAAGTTGAACCCGGTTCTTCAGCATCACCTACTGCGTAATTTTTAGCTTCCCAAAAGTTATTTAATGAATCAATTTTTAAATTAGCAATGGCTCTAACTTTTCCTGTTTTTACCTCCATTAAAACGGCGCAACCATGATCCGCTTTGTGGTAAATTAATCTGTTTTTTAATTCGTTTTCTACAATTTCTTGAATACCAATATCAATTGTAGATAACACATCGTAACCATTTATTGGTTCTATAGAGTTTTGATCGTTTATGGACACCCAAATTCCACCTGCAATTTTACGTTGATATTGTTCGCCATCTTTTCCGCGTAAATAATTATCAAATGCTCCTTCTAAACCATAAGGTGCTCGGCTACCAATAGTTCTAAAAGCCAATACTCCAAAAGGTTGTTTGCGTTTAATTTCCTTACTGTATGCCAGTCCGCTTTTGTATTTTCCTAAATCAAATAAAGGGAATTTTTGCAATCTTTTGAAGTCTAAATACGACATTTTATCGTCGATTTTATACCATTTCACTCTTTTTTTACGCGCATTTATTAATTCGTCGCGATATTTTTTTGCAGTTTTTTTCGGCAATAATGCATGTAAGGAATCACATAATGGCTCTAAGTATTTGTTAAAGTTTTCATCCGTTAAAGCACCCGAACTCAAATCCATTCCAACCGTGTAAATATCTAAAGATGTGGCTAATAAACTACCATCATAGGCATATATATCGCCTCTTGTAGCAGGAACTTTACGATAACCCGCATTGGTTATAGCTACATTTTTGATAATCTCTTCTTTTTTAAAGAACTGAATATTAATAATTTGAGCAAATACAGCAATACCAAATATTGCAATAGCAAAAAAGAACAAATATACTTTGGTTAATATTTTCTTTTTATTGTCCATTTACAAATTGTGTACTTTATTTTTCGTTATTCATTTTAATAATATAAGGTGGTTTTTTAGCGTCTTTTAAACCTAAAGTATCCACTCTTTGTGCAATTTCATTTCGTTGTCCGCTTAAACTTACTTTTGTTTTAGTGTTTACAAAATGATTTTTTTCTTCAACAATAGCTTTTCTTATTTCTTCCAACTCACGAACATTAGCCTCAACATTGTAACTATTGGTGATGTATAAAATTCCTAAAAGGGTTAAAAACAATAAAAATGGTAGGTTTTCGAAAAAGATTTTATCCGATAACCACTCAGTTTTTTTCTTTTTATTTTCTTTCCCTTTTTCTTCCATTTTATTTTTTAACTGCAACACGCATTTTAGCGCTTCTGCTTCGGTTATTCTCCTCTAATTCCTCCTCATTAGGCACCAAAGGTTTTTTGGTAAGCATTTTTAAATTGTGTTTGCTTACGCCAAATAAATCTTTTTCTGCTTCGCCATCAAAACTTCCAGTTTTCATAAAGTTTTTCACCAATCTATCTTCAATACTGTGGTACGCAATCACCACTAATTTGCCTCCAGGTTTTAAAACTTTTGCACTTTGTTCTAAAAATGCTTTTAGCACATCCAATTCATCATTTACTTCCATTCGGATTGCCTGAAAAAGTTGTGCAAAAAACTTGTGTTCTTTTCCTTTTTCGGCTATATATCGCGTTGCATCCATTAAATCTCCAGTGGTATTCATTTGCTTTTCTTCCACTTTTTTAATAATGGCATTAGCAATTCTCGCTGGAGTAATTAAATCGCTGTGGTTTTTAATCACGCGTACTAATTCCTCTTTGCTGTAAGTATTTAAAACTTCGTAGGCATTTTTTTTTACCCTTTTTCCCATGCGCATGTCCAACTTTTCGTTAGCGCGTATGGAAAAACCGCGTTTTTCGTCATCAAACTGATGTGAACTTACGCCTAAATCTGCCAAAATCCCGTCCACTGGTAACATTTGGTACAAGTTTAAATGTTTTTCCATTTCGGAAAAGTTACTGTGTACCAATATCAATCTATCGTCTTGGATTTTATTTTTTAAAGCATCCTCATCTTGATCAAAAGCTATTAAAGAACAATTTTGTAATCTGTTTAAAATCTCCTTAGAGTGTCCGCCGCCGCCATAAGTAACATCTACATAAATGCCACCTTCTTGTAAATCTAGTAAATCAATACTTTGGTGTAAAAAAACCGATTTATGATAAGTCATCTTCGCCGTTATTTAATAATCCCATCACATCCTCTGCTAAATCAGCAAATTCATCCTCATCCATTTCCAAAGCTTTTTGGTAAGCCTCTTTGTTCCACACCTCAATTTTATTTCCGTAAGCAAACAAAACAATATCTTTATCGGTATTGGCATATTCCATCATGCTTTTAGGCAATAAAATTCTACCAATATTGTCAATTTCTAATTGCATTGCCCCGCTTATAAACTTACGTGCAAACAATCTATTTTTTTTCACGAACTGATTTAAGCTAGATACTTTTTTGCTTAAAGCTTCCCAATCGTGTTTTTGATAAATCTCCAAACACTGCTCAATTCCACGCTTCACATACAAACGACCTTCCGCCTCGGGAGCAAATT
>JBEEPA010000148.1:0-4668 GCA_041191385.1 Bacteroidota bacterium
ATTTGTTTCCTAGCCATGTGTCGGGAGCACTTCAACCCGAACGACAAATTTGGTTGTAAAGGTTTTTCATCCTTTATAGGTATTTAATTAAAAAAAAACGCACGCCTCGTGGCGCACCAAAAACCGCAAAGATCTCACGCAAAGGTTTAAAATTAAAATATTTCATCCCCTTTCAGCCTACGGCAGCTTTCCCCAGGGAAAGCAGTTAAGTACTTCGTAGAAACAGTATATAAACTAAAAACGAAGTTTTTCTTAAGTAACACAACTCCTTGCCTTGAGGCGAGGTGGCTGCAAGCCGGAGTGGTGATAAACTTGTTGCTTATTTTATTACGTTTGAATCACCCCAACTTTAAATTGTTTTTGGATAGGCGCATGGTTTGCCATTAAAATAGCTAAAGAAATAAACTTACGCGTTTCTAAAGGATTAATAATCGCATCTACCCATAACCTAGCCGCAGCATAATACGGCGAAGTTTGTTTGTTATAATTTTCGGCAGTTTTTTCGAACATTTGTTTTTGCTCTTCTTCCGTTAAATTTGTGTTATTTAAAGAACTCATCTGTATTTGATGTAAAACTTTTGCTGCTTGCTCACCTCCCATTACCGCTAAACGAGCAGTTGGCCAAGCCACAATCAATCTAGGATCAAAAGCTTTGCCGCACATTGCATAATTTCCCGCTCCGTAGGAATTGCCCATAACGATAGAAAACTTAGGCACTACAGAATTTGCCATAGCATTAACCATTTTTGCACCTGATTTAATAATTCCTTCTTGCTCGGAGCGTGAACCCACCATAAAGCCTGTTACATCGTGCAAAAATAATAGCGGAATACCTTTTTGATTGCAATTCATGATAAATCTTGCCGCTTTATCCGCTGCATCATGGTAAATTACTCCGCCAAATTGCATTTCGCCTTTAGCAGTTTTTACCACTTTGCGCTGGTTAGCAATGATTCCAACACTCCAACCATCAACTTTAGCGTATGCACACCATAAACTTTTTCCGTAATTTTCTTTGTATTCTAAATACTCACCTTCATCAACAATACAATCTATAATATCCTGTATATCATAAGGTTTATTGCGTTCCACCGGTAATAATCCGATAATATCCTCTATTTTTCTTTTTGGATTTTTAGCTTCAGTTCGGGCAAAACCCGCATTTGTACTATGCCCTAACTGTTCTACTAAAAATCGTATTTTTTGTAAACACTCTTCATCGTTTTCACATTCATAATCAGTTACGCCCGAAATGTGCGAATGTGTAAAAGATCCGCCTAATGTTTCATTATCAACTTCTTCTCCAATAGCAGCTTTCACCAAATATGAACCTGCTAAAAATATCGTTCCTGTTTTTTTTACAATTAGGGATTCATCGGACATGATTGGTAAATAAGCACCACCCGCCACGCAACTGCCCATAACCGCTGCAATTTGCGGTATGCCCATAGCAGACATTTGCGCATTGTTTCTAAAAATTCTTCCAAAATGTTCTTTATCCGGAAAAATTTCGTCTTGCATAGGTAAATAAACTCCCGCACTATCCACCAAATAAATAATAGGAATATTGTTTTCCATCGCAATTTCTTGCGCTCTTAAATTTTTTTTGCCTGTAATAGGAAACCATGCACCTGCTTTAACTGTAGCATCGTTGGCAACAATGATACACATTTTTTGATGTATAAACCCTAAAACCACCACTACTCCACCAGATGGACAACCTCCGTGCTCTTCGTACATTTCCCAACCAGCTAAAGCACCAATTTCAAAACGTTCGCTATTTTTATCCAACAACAAATCAATTCGTTCTCTGGCAGTTAACTTATTTTGTTGATGTAATTTTTCTATTTTTTTTACGCCACCTCCCAAATAAACTTCTTGTAAGTTTTTGTGTAAATCCGCAATCAAAACATTCATTTTATCCGCGTTATTGCTAAAATTTTTATCCATATTGTAAAATTTATACCTTATTTATACTTAAAATCACAATTATCTTTGAAATTTAAACACAAAATCTTCAAAACTTTTATCTTTTAAATTGGTAACTGTTAGTTTTAAAGTATTTCCACTAATAATTCCCTCCATTTTAACTTTTTCTTTAGTATTTTTAGCATCAATAAATACTTTACAATCTTTTTTATTGTATTTTCCCCTTAAGGCATTGTGTTTTCCACTAGGAATTAAAATTTGTTTAGCTTCCTCTTCATTCATGTCTGAGCTGGTAGTTAAAACGCTATCTTTTCCAAAAAAATGCAAATACAATTTTATATTTTCCTTATAATCTGCCACATAAACACCTTGTGTTTCGATTGTACATTTTTGTGCTGTACTGTAAAAACTTACAAAAAACAAAAAGCTACAAACAATTACTTGTGATTTAAAAAACATGTTCAATTTTTTTTAAAAAGTTTACTTATTTTCTACAAGTATAATTTAATTTTGTTACGAAAAAAATACATCTATCAGAATACAATTACAATTATGTGGTTTAAAACTTTATTTTACATTATTTTATCAGTACTTTTTATTGCTTGTAATACTAAAAATTCCAAAAAAGAAAAAGTTATAGCTACCGAAATTGAATATTGGGTATCTATTACTGAGGAAACAGAAAACGAAAATTTATCGCTGATAGAAGAAGATGCTAAAAATCAGTTTTTAACCGAGCTATTTGATAAAGTTAAAAAAGGTGAACTCCCTGTTTATTATTATCGAATGGATACTTTAGAAAAAATGGATGAAAATACACTACACGATATATTTTATAATGTTGATACTATTTATGAATTTGAAGGCTTAAAACTTACAAAAACCGTGGTAAAAGATACTTTAGATGTAAACTCTATCACACGATTTAAATTTAAGGAAAAATGGTTATTTGATTCTGCTACCAACCAATTTCTTAAAAAAGTTATTGCTATAGCGCCCATGCAAACGCGGTATATCAACATGGATGAAATTATGGGCTACAAAGGTTTATTTTGGGTATATTTCCCTGATTAGTTTTACGCAAAAATTTATCTTCAAACTAGTTTAGTGAACTTTCAGCAACCTCTTTGCGAACTTTGCGAGAAATAAAATTTAACCAATAATTATTAATTTACTCGCTAACTCTAATTACCTCACCAGTTACAAAAGTTTGATCTTTTCTAACTGCATTCCAATTACAAATTTGGGTAGCGCTAACATTGTATTGTTTTGCCAAGGACTCTACCGTATCGCCACTTTTAATTTTGTGTACTTTTTGGTTGGGCAATAATGGAACTAGAGCAAAAGATGATTTTTGTAATT
This sequence comes from Bacteroidota bacterium, assembly GCA_041191385.1. Lineage (GTDB taxonomy): Bacteria > Bacteroidota > Bacteroidia > Flavobacteriales_C > JBEEPA01. Next base: position 3,292 of record JBEEPA010000148.1, read on the forward strand.
GTAAAACATCAAAACGTAAAGTATTGTTTTTAAAATCAATAAAAGACTGCGGATCAAAAGCTATACCTTTAAATCGTATTTCATAATGCAAATGACTTGTAGTTGTTCTACCAGAATTCCCTCCTAATCCAATTAACTGTCCGGGTTCAACAAAATCGCCTGGTTGAACACTCATCTTACTTAAATGAGAATATATGGTTTCCAATCCATTATGATGCCTAACAATAACTGTTAAACCAAAACCAGGAGCATCTTTAGCATATCTTACCACACCTTTAAAACTACTTACAACTGGGTCGCCAATATTTAATTTAATATCCACACCCCTATGCATTCGGTTTCCTCTCCAACCATAAGGAGATATAATTTCACCTTTTACCGGCACTACAAAATTACACATCCAACCTTTTTCAACCAATGGTAAAACAAAAGCAGAATCGTGAGGCATTTTGTTTACATCATAAGGTTGCGAAAATTTAGTATTCCAATTCTCATACAAACCCTCTGCTGGAAGTTTTTCGTTTATTTTAGAATGGTAAAAAAAAGTGTAAAAGGAATCTATTTTATTTTGTAAATCACTTATTAATTTAGGATCAACATTTTTAAGCTCAAACAAGGAATCAACAATATTTAATAAACCTGCATAACCCTTGTTTAAATTTTGCTCTACATATCTATTAAAGTCTGCAGATTTATCCACTTTACCCATGTTACTTGCGCTAAGTGGTAAACAAATTACTAGTATAAAAATATGTACAATTAGAAATCTCAAAATATAATTTTATTTTTTTGCTGGGCATAGATAACAAAAAAATATCATTTAAACAAGAGCTAAATACAATTTATTAAAAACATAATCAATTGTTTATTAACAACATCCACCTCCAGGGGTGCATGAGTTTTTTGTTTTTGGTGCGTTTTCTACTCCGCATTTATCTAAAGCTAAACAATTGGTTGCAGTATTGGTTAACACAAATTTATCGTTGATATATTCCAAATTAAATTTACCAATTGTTTGTAATTGATATTCCACCTCTATTTCAAAATCGCCAATATGTAATTTATTTTCAGATAGCTGAATAATGGATAATAATTTAGTAGCTGATAGTACATGGTTGTAATCTTCCGCTTGCCACAACTGAAAATTCACCTTATTTTCCTCTCTCACCACACCTCCACAATCTATAAAATTTTTATGTACCACACCTACTTCGGTTACATGAAAATGAGAAGCCACTTTTTCACCGTTTTCTAAATAAAACTCTAACTTTCCTGCTTCTTGTAATTTTTGCTTAAACTCAGATAACAACATATTATTTCAATTTTAAATTATAATATTGCAATATTACAATATGATTAGTTTAAAAACAAATTTTA
>JBEEPA010000149.1:0-8378 GCA_041191385.1 Bacteroidota bacterium
TAACACCTTTTTGTGAACCAATACCTACAGAGTATAGCACAATACCTTCTTCTTTAATTTTTTCGGCTACTTGAAGCGCTTCCTCATCATGATTTTCACCATCACTTATTAATACAATAACTTTATTTGTAGTAGATTGTTTTGGAAAAGCCTGTAAAGATTTTTCCAAAGCTGCAGAAAAATTGGTTCCACCAACCGAAATAATATCGGTAGAAATATTTTGTAAATACATATCAATGGAGCTATGATCAGTTGTTAATGGCAATTGCAAATAGGCTAAACCCGAAAAAACCACAATTCCTACCCTATCTGATCCTAAATTATCTACTACTTTTTGAATCGAATTTTTAGCGCGCAACAAACGATTTGGAATAATATCCTCTGCTAACATACTTTTAGAAATATCCAAACAAAATACTATATCAATTCCTTCTTTTTCAACCTTTTGTTTTTGTCCGCCTACTTGCAAATTAGCTCCTGCAAAAACTAAAAACAACAAACCAATACTTACCAAAAAAGTACGCCAAAATAGCATATTACCAGATAAATAAGGAAATCTGCTTAAAGTGTTTTGTGGGTTTATTATTTTATGTAAGTTATTTAAAAACTTTTTACGTTGTACGTACACCAAAATTGGATACAACAATACCAAAATAAGTAACCACAATATATTTGGATTTTCCCAACGCATAAACTCTGCGTCCTCAAATAACCATTTTGATATTTTTGCTGTTACATTCATTATACTATAATTACAATAAAGATTTAAAAATTGTGAATCGTAATATTCTGTAAATCAACTGACATAACAACGAAATCAGTAAAAATGGTAAAAACAATTCGGTTTTTTGATAAAATTTTGTGCCTTTAATTTCATTTTTTTCTAACTCATCAATTTCCTTGTAAATTTCACGCAAACTATTGTTGTTTGTTGCCCTAAAATACTGTCCGCCAGTTTGATTAGCAATAGATCGCAATAACTTTTCATCAATTTTCACATCCACCATTTCATAAATAAAATTCCCAAAAAAATCATACGCCACAGGCATTTCAGCTTTACCGTTTGTTCCAACTGCAATTGTATATACCTTAATTCCAAAGGACTGTGCTAATTTCGCAGCATTTTGTGGCGCAATATCACCAGCATTATTTTCACCATCCGACAATAAAATAATTACTTTACTTTTAGCATCCGAATCCTTTAAACGTTTAACCGCAGTTGCCAATCCGCTTCCAATTGCCGTACCGTCCTTTAATAAACCAATCCCAACTTGATCAAATAACTCTACCAAACGTTTATGGTCCACTGTTAACGGACATTGCGTAAAACTTTCACCTGCAAAAACTACTAATCCAAATCTATCGTTTTGCCTTGATAACACAAACTCTGTTGCAATTTTTTTAGAAGCCTCTAAACGGTTTGGTTTAAAATCACGAGCCAACATTGATGTTGAAATATCCATTGAAATAACCATATCTATTCCTCTGGTTTTAAATTCGTTCCAACTTTTTTCATCCTGAGGACGAGCCAGAGCAAAAACTGCAAAAAACAAAGTTAAACTATAAAAAATAGCCGATAAATAAGGATAAAATTTAGATAAAAGATTATTTGTAAATATAGATTTACTTACCACCATTTTAGGAAAATCCTTTTTTTGTTTTAAAAAAGCATATACAAAAAACAAAGGAACTACACATAACAACCAAAAATACTGTGGCTGAGCATAAATTTCCCAATTAAACATTTGAGAAAGGGCGCTTTTACTTATGTTTAACCAATTATTCTGCATCTTTTTCTTTTAACAATTCTACTAAATTTTTTAAAAGTTCCATGGCTTTTTCGTGCTGATGTGCCATACCTTTTCCTTTGGCATATTTTACAAAATCGGCAAAGTTTAAAGTACTTTGTATTTGCTGGGTTAAATCGTTGGTTAAAGTAAAAGGTTTAAGCAAATGCATTATATTTTGCGTAGTTTCCTCCAAAACAGGAATATCAAATTTATGCTCCAAAATGGAACGTAAAATATAGGAAACCTCTGTTTGATATTCTTTTTCTTTGCCGTTTTGCCATAAGTTTTGATTTTCTAAATCGGCAATTTTTTTACAATGGAAATCGTATGGATGAATGATAATTTTAGGAGGTTTTTTATTTTTTAATTTCTTGATTTTTAACCAATAACGAATACCTAAGAAAACTAATACTCCAAGTAATATAAAGAATAAACTCCACCAAAAAATTTCTTCAATTTCTTCCCAAATAAATGGAGCATCCCACACATTTGCAATATCTTTAATATCTGCACTTTCATCCACTTTCACAAAATCAACCCTTAATAAATTTGGGTTAGATTGCACAATACTATCACCTATATTTATTTTAAAAGGATGAATAAGGTAATAACCCGTATCAAATGCCATTACGGTGTAAACCTGACTAAATACAAAACCATTATCCTGTAAAATTGTATCGATTTTCCCTAACCCAACAATCTCTAAACCTTTACAAATAGTATCTTTTAAACTTTGCCAATATACTTGGTTTGTAGGGGAATGTAAAACAACTGTATACTTTCTTAATTCACCCACCTCTGCATTACTAGAATCCAAAAAAGTCTCCAGTTTTTGACCGAAAGATTGAAAGGTTAAAAAAAACAATACAAAAATCCAACTATATCTTAATTTATCCATCACTATTTTATCTACGGTTGGCAAATAAGGTTAATAATTTAGTATAATAAGCCTCTCCCACCTCTAAATTCAATACATCTACACCTAGTTTTTTAGTTTCTACAGATAGTTTTTGATAAAAATCCCAGAAGTATTTTTGATATCTCAATCGCACCTCTTCTTTAGAAGTATTTACCAAAACCAATTCTCCAGATTCAGCATCTTGCAAATACGTCCAACCCACATCCGGTAACAAACCCTCGTTTTTTGCCACAATATTTAAAGCAACAAAATCGTGTTTTAAAGCAGTAATTTGCAACTCTTTTTTAAAATTTTTATCATCTAAAAAATCGCTTAACAAAAATACCGTGCATTTTTTGCTTTGAGCCGAATTAAAATACTTTAAAGCATTGGCAATATTAGTTCCTTTAGAAACAGATTGATGCGAAACCAAATCTTTTATAATGCGCAAAACATGTGATTTACCCTTTTTTGGAGGAATATATTTTTCGATAGTATCCGAAAAAAACAACACACCCACTTTATCATTTTGCCCAATTGCGGAAAAAGCTAAAACCGCAGCAATTTCGGCAATATAATCTTGTTTGGAAGAATGTTGCGTAGCTATTAAACCCGATGCACTTACATCCACCAACAACATCACCGTTAACTCTCTTTCCTCCTCAAAAGTTTTTACAAAAGGTTCATTAAAACGCGCAGTAACATTCCAATCAATTGTTCGTGTTTCATCACCTAAATTATACTCACGCACCTCTGCAAAGGTCATCCCCGACCCCTTAAAAGCACTTTTGTACGAACCCTGAAACAATTGATTGTTAAGACCTTTAGCCTTAATTTCAATTTTTTTTATTTTTTGTAAAAGCTCCTCCGACGTCATTTATTCCAATTAAAATTCAATTTATTTTTAAACAGAAAAAACTAAGGAATTTCCACACCATTAATAATTAAATCGATTATTTTATCCGCAGAAAGTTGCTCAGCTTCCGCTTCAAAAGTTAAGCCAATACGATGACGCAAAACATCTTTAGCAACTGCCCTAACATCCTCTGGAATTACATAAGCACGTTTATTTAAAAAGGCTGTTGCCTTTGCAGCTTTAGCTAAGTTGATACTTGCGCGTGGAGAGCCCCCAAAAGCAATATAATTTTGCACATCTTTTAAACCATAATCGGCAGGTTTACGCGTTGCAAAAATTAAATCCACAATATATTGCTCAATTTTTTCGTCCATATAGACCTCCTGCACCAAATTTTTACATTGTTCGATTTTATCAGGCGAAAATAATTTTTGTGCCTTAGGAAACTCTTTTAATAAATTTTGTTTAATTATTTTTTGTTCATCTTTTTTATTTGGATATTCCAATAAAATCTTCAACATAAATCTATCTACCTGTGCCTCTGGTAAAGGGTAAGTTCCCTCCTGTTCTACTGGGTTTTGCGTAGCTAAAACCAAAAATGGATGTGGTAAAGGATAAGTTTCTGTACCAATAGTAACTTGTCGCTCCTGCATAGCTTCTAACAAAGCACTTTGTACTTTTGCCGGGGAACGGTTAATTTCATCTGCTAATACAAAATTGGCGAAAATCGGACCTTTTTTAACTACAAACTCTTCTTTTTTCTGGTTGTAAATCAAAGTACCAATTACGTCTGCAGGCAATAAATCTGGTGTAAATTGCACACGATTAAATTGTGCATCTAAAATTGTAGCCAAAGTATTTACTGCTAAAGTTTTTGCCAAACCTGGCATACCTTCTAATAAAATATGTCCGTTGGTTAATAAACCAATCAATAAACTATCGATCATTTTACCCTGACCAACAATTACTTTGTTCATTTCGAATTTAATAGCATCAATTACTGCAAATTCTTTTTCGATTTTATCACTTAATTCCTGAATATCCACTGAAACTTGCTCCATAAAATAATCGATTTAATTGTTAAAAAATGAATGGAAAATAAAATTAAAACGCATCAACAAAATTTTAAAATCAAACTGCAAAATTTGATGTTAAACATTGTTAATAAAACTTACAACAACCTGTTGCCTGGTAAAATATATTTAAAATCTTTACCTCCCTTAAACATACGATTTACATAACTAATTGTCATCTCAAACCCACCTCTTCTATTATTAAAATCGCCTAAAACGGAAGTTGTAAAATCGTATGAAAAAATAAAAGTGAAATTATCATGATTAATTCCTAAAGTATAAATCATAGCATCTTTATAGCGGTAATACATCCCTAAACGCAAATCGATTTTTTCCACAACCCGCCTACCTAAAGCATATAAAACTTCACTACCTATTAAAACAGCATTTGCATTGCCTTGTTGGGCTATAAACATTGTAGGAACTATACTAATATTTTTATTAGTTTGATAAACTGCCATAGTATGAAAATTCCATTTACGTTGTAATTTTTGGGCACTTAAATTATCCAAAGAATTATCAGGCTGAAATAGATGAAAAATTCCTAAACCAGATTTAAAGGATATTTTTTTACTTACAATATGTTGATATTGAGCACCTAAACCAAAATCAACTAACGCCTTTTTACTATTTCCTAACCAATTATTTCCATTACCAAATTGTAAGTTTAAATAACTAAAACTACTCTCCATATTTAAATTACTTAAATTTACATTTTGTTGCTGATAAGCCATATACAAGCCTGTATTTAAAACTTTATTTGAACCTATACGAAAAGGTTTAGACAAACTAATAGAAAGATTATTGTTACTCCAAAATCCGTTACCTATCCTGTCGTTAAAATACATAATGCCTATTGCTAAAGGCTTTTCGTTTAAAAATTTAGGTGAAATTTTAAAATCGGCATATAAAATTGAAGTTTCGAAAGGAATATCTACCGAGTTCCATTGGTTTCGATAATTAATTCCAGCACGAACACTCCCATCCATATCTCCTGTTTGAGCAGGATTTATAAAAATTGGCGATTCGTTTACCAAAGATATTTGCGCATCTGTTTGGGCAAAAATATTACCCGAACATATACTAAAAAACAATATGTATAAAATTGTATTTTTCATTTTATCTTATAAGCGCAAAATTACCTTTACGCTCAATCAAATTTCCATTTTTATCTTTAACAACAACAAAATAAACATAACTTCCATTAGGTTCATCTTTCCCATTTTTTCGCCCGTCCCAACCTTCTTGTAAAGTATTGGTTTCAAACAATAAATTTCCCCATCTATTCATAATTTTTAAACTTACTAATTCCAAATCTCCAGCATATAAAACTTTAAAAATATCATCTGTTCCATCTCCGTTTGGTGTAAAAGCTTCGGGTAAAATCACAAAATCTCTCGGACTAATAACCAAGTTTTTACGAACAGTATCAGCACAATTTCCATTATTGGATACTACAAGTTGAACTAAATATTCGCCTGCATCTGGAAAAACTATTTTGGGATTAGTTAAATTAGATTGCTGTCCGTTTTTAAAATCCCAAACATACTGCACTGGAAATTGCGATTGTGTAGAAGACGTAAATTGAATTGGTTTAGATTGCACAGAGTTAAAAGTTGGAGAAAAAACAAAGTCGCTTTTTGGAAAATCATAATACTGAATATTAAAAACAGAATCGATTTTACATTGATTATTTCCATAAATTAATTCATATTTACCATTAACTTTTTGTACCGAATTTATATTTATCACTGCTAAATCTTCGTAAGTTTGTCCATTAACCTCAAAAACTTTACTATTCCAATTAAAATTTTCAGATAAAATATTTAATCGAATTTGCGACTGAACAGGCACACAAAAATCTCTACTAATTACTTCAAAACTATACTCGGGTTTATTAAAAACCTCTATAGTTTTTACAACACTATCCACACAGCCAATTTGGGATTCTATTACTAATTTCAAGTTATATTTACCTTCTTGTGTATAATTTACTTGCGCTGTATTTCCTAATAAACTTAAGCCATTACCTAAATCCCACCTTGTGTTTTCTGGATAAGTAATAGTACTTTTATTTTGCACCACAAAACCATCTAAACTACAAATAACGGTATCATTAAAACTCATTTTCGCTCTTAAACTATCCACTTGAACTTGTAAATTTAAATTAGGTGAATATCTGCAATTTCTATCATCAACCAAAGTTAAAACTGGCAAAAATGTTCCAGATTTAGGATACAAATATTTAACTGTATCTCTTTGTGTTGCAAAATCAAAATTGCGCACCACATTATTTCCAAAATTCCATACATAAAATTCTGTATCTTTAAATTTTCCTTTTAAAATTAAACTGTCGGGTAAACAAATTTTATCACTGGACAAATTCACTATTCCATTAGGGCCTAACACCGTTATTAAGCTATCTATTTTTAAAGAATCACTACAATTGGCATAATTAGTTACAGTTAACGTTACATTATATTTAGCTGGCGATGTAAAAGTATGCAAAGGATTTTTTAAAGTACTAATATTTTCATCACCAAAATTCCATAACCATTTTGTCGTATTTCCAAGAGTTGAATCTATAAAATTCACATTAAAAGGCGGACACTCACCTAGTGTTTGATCTGTTCCAAATTTCACCTCTGGAATAGGCGCTATTTCAATGTAATTTATTTTAGTTAACGAATCCATACAACCAAATTTATCTGTAGCAATCAACTTAATGTCGTAAGATCCAACCTGATTAAAAATATGATCTGGATCAATAGCAAAATAATCTACTCCAGCAATTTTCCAAATATAACTTAAGGTATTTCCTTTAGCAAAGTTTTTAAAATTCACCTCGTTATTTAAACAAATCAAAGTGTCGTTTGCAATAAAATCAACATTTGGACCGCTAACAGTTAAAGCATCAAAATAAATTTTATCAACACAACCATCGGTATTAAAAACCTCATAATTTAGTGGGAAAACGCCCGATTGTGTAAACTGAAAAAAATGATTATCAAATCTGTTTGCACTAAAATCATTTCTGTAATTCCAAATCAAGGAATCAATGGTTGTAGTTGAACTAAATTGTGCAGTTAAAAATAAAGAATCTCCTTTACAAATAAAATTGGTATCAATTAACGCAATACCTTTAGAACCTGAAACATAAATTGAATCAATTACTAAATAATTGTGTTCAACAAAATCTAAAGTATAACCCATTAAATACTCTGGATAATTTCTTCTAATTTCTAATTTTACAACGTTCCATCCTGTATCTAAAATATTTAAAACTACACTATCTCTTCTTGGCGGAAAACCATTTACTTGATCCAATAACAAACTATCATTTACCCACCATTTTCGGTTTGTAGTTGAACCCGAATTAAAAACCGATTGATCGATTACATAAAATTTTTGGTTGCTGAAACATACTTTATCCTCAAACTTTAATTTTAATCTTGGATTTTCTACTAATACATTTCTTACTGTAGTGTTTACACATTCATCTTGGGCATTATTTACCTGAATTTCGATTCTATATAACCCATCTTCAGTAAATTTAATTTCAGAGGTATCCTGTAGCATTAAATTTTGTTGTATGATATTCCCATTATTTTTTATCAATCTAAAATAATTTGTGTTTTCAAAGTTTGTAGATGCATTAAAAACTTTAATAACCCTAGAAGTATCCGGAAAAAATAAACTTTGTTTTTTATCTGGAAATACAAAACCCGGCATCGCCATTAAATCTTTTATTTTTTTAGGTT
>JBEEPA010000150.1:0-5736 GCA_041191385.1 Bacteroidota bacterium
TTTACCAACCTCCATAGTAACAGTTCCAGCTTTTGGGTTTGGCATTAAACCTCTAGGTCCTAAAACTCTACCTAAAGCACCTACCTTACCCATAACAGATGGCATTGTAATAATAACATCAACATCTGCCCAACCACCTTTGATTTTTTCGATATAATCATCTAAACCAACATGATCAGCACCTGCATCCTTAGCTTCTTGAACTTTATCAGGTGTACATAAAACTAAAACTCTTACCTCTTTCCCGGTTCCGTGAGGTAAAGTGGCTATTCCTCTAACCATTTGGTTAGCTTTTCTAGGATCAACACCCAACTTAACATCGATATCTACTGAAGCATCGAATTTAGTTGTAGTAATTTCCTTAACAATTTCGGAAGCCTTAGATAAAGTATGTAAGCTTGAAGCATCATACTTAGCTAAAACTGCCTTCCGGTTTTTACTTAACTTAGCCATATATAAAAATAAAAATTAAAAAATATCTATGCAGGGAATTCACCCTCAACAGTTATACCCATACTTCTAGCAGTACCAGCAATAGTTTTCATTGCAGCAGGAACAGTAAAAGCATTCATATCCTGAATTTTAGTAGTTGCAATTTCTTGAATTTGACCCCAAGTTACTTTACCTACTTTTTTTCTATTAGGCTCAGCAGAACCCTTTTTCACCTTTGCAGCTTCCATAAGTTGAACAGCAACAGGTGGTTGTTTAACGATAAAATCAAAAGATTTATCTGAATATACAGTAATAACAACTGGTAAAACTTTACCTGCTAATTCCTGTGTACGCGCATTAAACGCCTTACAGAATTCCATAATATTAACACCTTTAGAACCCAATGCTGGACCAATTGGTGGTGAAGGATTAGCAGCTCCTCCTTTAACTTGTAACTTAATCAAGCCTGTAATTTCCCTTGCCATAATTTTGCAATTTATTATTTATTTACTCTTTTTCAACTTGCATAAAACTTAATTCCAATGGAGTTTTTCTTCCGAAAATTTTAACCATAACCTTAAGTTTACGTTTTTCTTCATTAATTTCTTCAATAACACCAGTGAAAGTGTTAAAAGGACCGTCAATAACTTTAACATTTTCACCAACAACAAATGGAATAGTAATTTCCTCTTCTGTTTCTGCTAACTCATCAACTTTACCTAAAATTCTATTTACCTCATTAATCCTAAGAGGAACTGCATCACCAGATTTGTCACCTAAAAAACCTATTACACCAGTAATATTTTTAATAACGTGAGCAACTTCACCAACTAAAGCAGCCTCAATTAAAATATATCCAGGAAAAAAACTACGTTCTTTACTTATTTTTTTTCCATTTCTAATTTGATAAACTTTTTCTGTAGGAATTAAAATTTGTTTTACATTATCTTGTAAACCAACACTTCTAATTTCATTTTCAATATAATCTTTAACTTTTTTTTCTTTTCCACTAACCGCTCTAACAACATACCACTTAAAGCCTTGATCATTTTTCACCTCAGTCATAATATTCGTCTATAAGTTGTAAATTAAATCCATAACTTTCTTAAAAGCTCCATCCATTACCATTATTAATAATGAAAATACAACAGAAGCAATTAAAACAATAAGAGATTCCTTTTGCAATTCTTTAAAAGAAGGCCAAGATGTTTTGTGTAACAATTCCACATAAACTTCTTTCAAATAAGTAGTAATCTTGTTCAAAGTTACAGTATTTAATGTTAGCACGAGAGGCGAGAATCGAACTCACAACCCCTGGTTTTGGAGACCAGTGCTCTGCCAATTGAGCTACTCTCGTATAAATTTATAAAGGTAAGAAAAGGTGTCTTGAAACCAAGACACCTTTAATTATTTTTAATTTTTAAAATTAAGCAATAATATCAGTGATTTGACCAGCACCTACTGTTCTACCACCTTCTCTAATTGCAAATCTTAAACCTTTGTTTAATGCTACCGGTACAATTAAGTGAACCTCAATAGTAACATTATCACCAGGCATAACCATCTCACGACCTTCAGGTAAGAAAATCTCACCAGTAACGTCAGTAGTTCTTAAATAGAATTGAGGACGATATCTGTTGTGGAATGGAGTGTGACGACCACCTTCTTCTTTTTTCAAAACGTAAATTTCAGCTTTGAATTTAGTGTGAGGAGTAATTGATTTAGGTTTAGCGATAACCATACCTCTTTTGATTTTATCTCTATCAATACCTCTTAACAATAAACCAACGTTATCACCAGCTTCACCTCTGTCTAATAATTTTCTAAACATCTCTACACCAGTAACAATAGAAGTCATTTTGTCTTCTTGCATACCTAAGATTTCAACCTCTTCACCAACGTTTACAACACCTGTTTCAATTCTACCAGTTGCTACAGTACCACGACCAGTAATTGAGAATACATCCTCAACAGGTAATAAGAAAGGTTTATCAACATCTCTTTCAGGTAAAGGAATGTTAGCGTCTACAGCTTCCATTAATTTAACAACTGTATCAACCCATTTAGGCTCACCATTTAATGCACCTAAAGCAGAACCTTGAATAACAGCACAATTATCACCATCATAACTATAGAAAGATAATAATTCTCTTACCTCCATTTCTACTAACTCTAATAACTCAGCATCATCAACCATGTCAACTTTATTTAAGAAAACAACGATTTGAGGAATACCAACTTGACGACCTAATAAGATGTGCTCTCTAGTTTGAGGCATAGGACCATCAGTAGCAGCTACCACTAAAATAGCACCATCCATTTGAGCAGCACCAGTTACCATGTTTTTAACGTAATCCGCGTGACCAGGACAATCTACGTGAGCATAGTGTCTATTAGCTGTTTCGTACTCAACGTGTGAAGAGTTAATAGTAATACCTCTTTCTTTTTCTTCTGGAGCATTGTCAATAGAAGAGAAATCTCTAGCTTGACAGTAACCTGCGTCAGACAATACTTTAGTAATTGCAGCAGTTAAAGTTGTTTTACCATGATCCACGTGACCAATAGTACCGATGTTTACGTGAGGCTTTGTTCTCTGAAAATTTTCCTTAGCCATAATTTTAAATTTAGTTTAATAATTAATTAAATACTTATTCCTATTATCGAGCCAATGACGGGAATTGAACCCGTGACCTCTTCCTTACCAAGGAAGCGCTCTACCCCTGAGCTACATCGGCCAAACATAAGCCGAAATAAAAATATGTTCCATTAACATACAGTAATGGAACATAAATTAAAGAGCGGGAAACGGGATTCGAACCCGCGACCCTTAGCTTGGAAGGCTAATGCTCTAGCCAGCTGAGCTACTCCCGCTTTTAAAATTTTTGTGTGGGGGAAGCAGGATTCGAACCTACGAAGGCGCTGCCAACTGATTTACAGTCAGTCCTCGTTGACCGCTTGAGTATTCCCCCAAAACCAAAAATAAAGAACAACAAAGTTATACTTTATTGAGCCGGTAGAGGGATTCGAACCCCCGACCAGCTGATTACAAATCAGCTGCTCTGGCCAACTGAGCTACACCGGCAATTTTAAGCATAAAAAAGACCCTTGTTCAAAGGGTCTGCAAATGTAAGGAGTTTTTTTTGAATAAAACAAATAAAAAATGATTTTTTTTTTATTCAATTGCATTTTCTTTAGTTTTTTGCTTTCTCACTTGTCTTCTAAGAGCCTCAACAGCCTCATCAACAGCTTCTTCAAAAGTTTTACATTGTTTTTTAGCAAATAAATCTTTTCCTGGAACAGCTAACTTAATCTCTGCAAGTTTATTTTCCTTATCAGAAGACTTATCAATTTTTAGAACTACTGAACTATCTATAATTTTATCATAAAAAGTTTCTAATTTCCCAACCTTTTCTTCAATAAAATTCAACAACTTTTGATCAGCATCAAAATGCACGGAACTAATTTTCACTTTCATAACCATAAAATTTACGCCCTTGGATGAGCTTGTTTATAAATTGATTTAATTTTCTCTAGAGAATTGTGTGTATAAATTTGTGTAGCCGATAAATTTGCGTGCCCTAACAACTCTTTTATCGAGTTTAAATCCGCTCCATTATTTAACAAATGGGTTGCAAAAGTATGTCTTAGTACGTGTGGACTAGTTTTATTTAACGAAGAAACTTGCGATAAATAATTATTAACTATACGATACACTAACTTTGGATACATCTTTTCACCTTTTGGCGTAACAAACAAATATTCAATCTCTGATATCTTTCGATACGATAGATACAATTTTAATGTTTCATTTAATTCCTCAGAAAACGGTAAAATTCTTTCTTTATTTCTTTTACCCAAAACTTTTACTGTATTTTTAACCAAATCCAAACCAGATAAACGAATAGAAATCAATTCTGAAAGTCGGATTCCAGTATGATAAATCAACAAAACAACCGCTTTATCTCTTATACCAATTTCATCTTCTGCAAAAAAGCTTGAATCGAAAAGAAAATCCATATTACTTTCTTCAACAAAAACAGGTAATTTTTTTGGCACTTTAGGCAATGGCACTTTATCAACAGGAGAAACACTTAAAATATTACGAAGAATTAAGTATTTATAAAATCCTGAGAGAACAGATATTTTTCTCCTAACCGATCTAGGCGAAATTCCATTTTCCATCAAAGAAACAATCCACGACCTAATAAAAGTATGATTACTATCAACTACTTGCACCTGAAAATTTTGAGAAATAAAATTTTCGAATTCAAGCAAATCATTTTTATAAGCCTGAACCGTGTGTAAAGAAAACCTTTTTTCTAAGCTTAGATACTTAACAAAATCATCGATATACATAAACAAAAAAAGGGTTAAAGTATTACACTTTAACCCTAAGATAAAAATATTATTATAATTAATCGTTACCTTCTAACGATTTTTTTAATTTTTCTACGTAAACCGCTTTTTTAGAAATCTCACGATTAATTACAGTAGGCTTAATATGATATTGTCTATCTCTTAATTCTCTTAAAGTTTTAGTTTTTTCAAACTTTCTTTTGTACTTTTTTAAAGCTCTTTCAATATTATCGCCTTCTTTAACTTGTATAACTAACATATCGTATTTTTAAAATGGACTGCAAATATAAAATGCATTTTTATTTAAAACAAATTTTTAACCTAAAATTTCTCGAGAAATTACTAACTTTTGAATTTCTGTAGTTCCTTCACCAATTGTACATAATTTAGAATCTCTATAGAACTTTTCTACAGGAAAATCCTTTAAATAACCATAGCCTCCTAAAATTTGAACAGCATCGGTGGAAACCTCAACAGCTACTTCAGAAGCATAATATTTCGCCATAGCAGATTCCTTTGTAAGTTTAAATCCATGAGTTTTACGAAAAACCGCATTATTTATTAGCAATTCAGCAGCTTCAATTTTTGTTGCCATTTCCGCCAATTTAAAAGAAATACCCTGAAAAGAAGAAATTGGCTTACCAAACTGTTCTCTTTCCTTACTATACTTTAAAGCAAATTCAAAAGCTCCTTTAGCAATACCCAATGACAATGCAGCAATTGAAATTCTACCACCATCCAAAATAGCTAAAGCTTGTTTAAAACCTTCCCCAACCTCACCTAATCGTTGCGCATCAGAAATCACACAATCCTCAAAAATCATTTCTGCAGTTTCACTACAACGCATTCCTAATTTATCTTCTTTTTTACCTCCTCTAAATCCTTTAAATCCTCGCTCAACAATAAAAGCAGTAGAATTATTTTTTGATCTAGGCTCACCAGTTCTAG
>JBEEPA010000151.1:0-6298 GCA_041191385.1 Bacteroidota bacterium
CTCCATTTTTTGTTTATTGTAATACTTTCTTTGTAAAGAATAACTCCTAAAATACTGGCTAAAATAATTACACCCATATTAGATACTGGAAATGCAACCGAGTTGGGTATGTTTCCCTCCGACATAGATTTTAAGAAGTAGTTGATTGATGCAAAATTTGGAATACCTAAAATAATTCCGCCTAAAATGCTAACGCTATCAATTTTTTGTTGATTAGCAACAACTTTGTATATTAAATGAGCTAAACCAATTAATCCAGCAATTAAAAATAAATAACCCGAAAACAGAGCAGTTTCATCATTGGCTACTAAAAACAATTGCGCAATAGATAAAACAGCATCTAAAACACCTCCGCCCAAAAACAATACAATAATCCATATTCTATCTTTTGCCCCTAAGGATATTGTGTTTTTGTTTTTTTTAGCCGAAAAATAAACCGCTAATATTCCGCAAATTAAACCCAAAATTTTAACAAAATGGGTGCTGTCGCCAAAAAATAGCATGCCAATAATTACTGGAAAAACAAAAGTAGTTTTGTTGGCAACCGTTGTTTGTGCAATACCAATATTTTGACTGGTATAACCCATTAAATTAAATAAACTAATAAAACAAATACCCAAAACAATTGCAGCCCAATACCACTGGAAATTAAAAAAATCAACAGAAGGCATTGCACCCTGAACAGTAAAAGATAAACCAGCGGCTACAAAGTAGTTAACCACTATAGCCACTAATGTTTGAATCTTATATTTTGGAAATGATTTAAATATTAAAAACAATAAACTAGAACATAAAATGTTGATAGTTAAGTAAATTGTTCCCACAATTATTTAATAATGTATTTATCAAAATTGTTGTGTTCTTTTTTATTTAATTCCTCTGGACTTAAAGTTTTAAAGTATTCATAGGTAATTTTTAATCCCTCAGCACGGTTAACTTTTGGTTCCCAACCCAATAATTCTTTAGCTTTAGTAATATCAGGTTTACGTTGTTTAGGATCGTTAACTGGTAAATCGTGATATACAACTTTTTGTTTTGTGTTGGTTAATTTTATAATTTCCTCAGCAAAATCGGATATTGTAATTTCATCTGGATTACCAATATTAACAGGGTAAGGATAATCGCTCATTAACAATCTGTAAATACCTTCCACTAAATCATCCACATAACAAAAAGCTCTGGTTTGCGAACCATCTCCAAAAATAGTTAAATCTTCTCCTCTTAAAGCTTGTCCGATAAAAGCAGGTAAAACTCTTCCATCATTCAGCCTCATTTTTGGTCCGTACGTATTAAAAATACGTACAATACGCGTTTCAACATTATGAAAAGTATGGTAAGCCATCGTAACCGCCTCCATGTATCTTTTTGCCTCATCGTACACGCCACGAGGGCCAACAGGATTAACGTTTCCGTAATATTCCTCAACCTGCGGATGCACCTCTGGATCTCCGTAAACCTCCGAAGTAGAAGCTACTAAAATACGTGCATTTTTAGCCTTAGCTAAACCCAATAAGTTATGTGTACCATAAGAACCAACTTTTAAGGTTTGGATTGGAATTTTTAAATAATCAATAGGGCTAGCAGGCGATGCAAAGTGTAAAATATAATCTAAATTACCCGGAACATGTACAAATTTAGACACATCGTGTTGGTAAAATTCGAAATTTGGATGCTTAAAATATTCTTCAATATTTTTTAAACTACCAGTAATCAAATTGTCCATTCCAATCACATGATGACCTTCATTTAAAAATCTTTTAACCAAATGCGATCCTAAAAATCCCGCAGCTCCTGTAATTAATGTTCTTTTCATTATAAAAATTTTATGGATTAATCCTTTTTCAAAAATGTAAACTTAATCAACAAATACAATTTTTAAAAATTTATGCTGCTTAAATTTATTGGTGATAAGTAGTGATTTTTATTTTCCTTTTAAATATTCCCGTATATCCCAATAATCACCAGAAATTTTTTGAGCACTAATTTCAATCATTTCTATAATTCCCTTGGCACAATCACTAGCACTAAACATATTTTGATTGTTTTTAGCTTCTTTTAATCTTTGGATCGAAGGAAAATCGTTTTCGTTTACATCCGAGCACAAATATTTTTGCATATCTGTATCAATTAAACCCGGAGCAATTAGTAAAAAATGAATATTAGGATTTTCGACAGCATACATTTGAATTAAAAAATTAAAAGCAGCTTTAGAAATACTGTAAGCTCCCCAACCTTTATTAGCGTTTTTGGAAGCGCCTGTACTAATTCCGATTACCTTTTGTAGCGAATATTTTTGAATAAAACAATCTATTAAAATTTTATTCGCCCACACATTCACTTGTTGAATTTGTTGTAATTGTTGAATAGTAGTGTTTTGTAACAAATTAATTTCGCCTAATAAGGCAGCGTTTAAAATTACAATATCTAAGCTAGGAATTTGTTGTACAATTTGCTCGATATCCTTTGGATTAAAATTTTCTAAATCAACTATAAAATGTTTGTAATTAGGGTGTTGTATATTTTTTTGCTCCCCTCTGCTACAACCATAAACAGTGTGTCCTAGTTCCAAATATTTTATTGCTAAAGCTTCGCCTAAACCCTTGCTAGTACCTGTAATAAAAATGTTCATTTTTTAATTTTATATTATGATTGTGTAAAAATAGAAAAATATAAAGGATTTTGTAGCGATTTTTTTATTATCAGTGTTTTAACCAAAAAAGGTTGTGTAAATTTGTGTTTTTTATATCGTTTTTTATGAGCCAAGAACACTTATCGGATAGGATTAAATCAATGACTGAATCTGCGACCATTGCAATGAGTCAGTTGAGTAGAGAAATGAAAGCACAAGGAATTGATGTGATTAGTTTAAGTATTGGCGAGCCAGATTTTAATACGCCAGATAAAGTAAAACAAGCAGCAAAAGATGCTATTGATCAAAATTTCTCCAAATATCCACCTATTGCAGGATTTGAAGATTTAAAACAGGCCATTTGTGATAAGTTTAAAACCGAAAATAATATTGATTATTCTCCATCTCAAATCATTGTGTCCACAGGTGCAAAACAATCTATAGCCAATGTAATTTTAGCTTTAGTAAATGAAGGCGACGAAGTACTTTTACCTGCACCTTATTGGGTAAGTTATATCGAATTAATCAAATTAGCTGGAGGTATTCCAGTTGAAATTCCGTCGAGTGTAGAAAATGATTTTAAAGTAAGCGCTCAGGATATTGCTAAAGCCATTACGCCAAAATCTAAACTAATAATTTATTCTTCGCCTTGTAACCCTTCAGGTTCGGTATTTACAGCTCAAGAATTAAGAGAAATTGCCGATGTAGTTTTACAAAAAGAAGATTTATATATTTTAGCAGATGAAATTTACGAGTATATTAACTTCACCAACGATTCGGTTTCTATAGCTTCATTTCCAGATGTATATGATAGAGTTGCAACTGTTAATGGTGTAGCTAAAGGTTTTGCAATGACAGGTTGGCGATTGGGTTATATGGGCGGACCAACTTGGTTGGTAAAAGCATGTAACAAAATACAGGGACAAATTACCTCTGGAACCAATACCATCGCTCAAAAAGCTACTATCGAGGCCTTAAAAATGGGTAGAAGTAGTACTTTATTCATGCAAGAAGCTTTTTTACGCCGCCGAAATTTAATGTTAGATGCCTTTAAAAATATTCCGCTTGCTAAAATAAATGTACCCAAAGGTGCTTTTTATTTATTCCCTGATATGAGTGCTTATTTTGGTAAAAAATATGAAAATCATGCCATTAACAATGCAAATGATTTGTGTTTATTTTTACTACATGAAGCAAAAGTTGCTTTGGTAGCCGGGGATTCCTTTGGTTCTCCAAATTGTATAAGAATTTCTTATGCAAGTTCAGATGATAGATTAATAGAGGCAATGCAACGAATAGAAAGCGCTTTAAAATTATTACATTAATAGTTTAAAATGCTTACTTTTGTGCTTTCGATAATTTTACAAAATTAAATGCAACAATATAAAAAGGTAGCTTTTCATACACTGGGCTGTAAACTAAATTTTTCCGAAACCAGTACCATTGCTCGTTTTTTCGAACAAGGTGGCTATGCTAGGGTAAATATGGATGATGCGCCAGATATTTTTGTATTAAATACATGTAGTGTTACAGATAATGCGGATAAAAAGTGTAAACAAATTGTTCGTAAAATTAAAAAATCAAATCCCGATGTATTTGTTGCTGTAATTGGTTGTTATGCACAATTAAAACCTCAAGAAATAATTGAAATTCCAGGTGTAAACGTTGTTTTAGGTGCAAATGATAAATTTAATATCGTAGATTTTGTTGAAAAATTGGATCAAGATAGTAAATTAGCAACCGAAAATGATATCAACGAAGTAAATATTTTTATTCCATCCTATAGTGCTGGAGACAGAACACGTACTTTTTTAAAGGTACAAGACGGTTGTGATTATTCGTGTAGTTTTTGTACAATTCCTTTAGCCCGTGGTAAAAGTAGAAGCAATACTATTGAGCAAACTTTAAAAGTTGCGCATGAAGTTGCAAAAACTGGCGTAAAAGAAGTGGTACTAACAGGCGTAAATATTGGCGATTTTGGTAAAGGCACCAATGAAACTTTTTTAGATTTAATTAAAGAATTAGATAAAATTGAAAGGATTCATCGATATCGTATTTCATCAATCGAACCCAATTTATTAACCGATGAAATTATTGCTTTTGTAGCTCAAAGTAAAAAATTTGTGCCGCATTTTCATATTCCTTTACAAAGTGGCTCGCCTGATATTTTAAAAGCAATGCGACGCCGTTACAAAAGAGAGTTGTATGCCGAAAGGGTTAGTAAAATTAAAGAACTAATGCCAGAATGTTGCATTGGTGTAGATGTTATTGTAGGTTTTCCAGGCGAAAGTGATGCTCATTTTAAAGAAACACAAGATTTTTTAATCGATTTAGATGTTTCGTATTTACATGTTTTTACTTATTCGGAAAGAGATAATACCGTAGCAATTTCTATTGGAGATATTGTAGATAAAGGTAAAAGAGCCGAAAGAAGTAAAATATTACAAAGTTTATCTTCCAAAAAACGTCGCGAATTTTATAAAAATAATTTAGATAAAGTTTACGATGTATTGTGGGAGGCAGAAGAAAACGATAATTATATGTATGGTTTTACGTCTAATTACATAAAAGTAAAAATTCCTTTTAATCCATTAAAAATTAATACAATTGAAAAAGTTAAAGTTACAACAATTGATAAAGACGGTATTTGTATCGTTGAGTGTATGTAGTATAGTTATTGGCTTAACTGCTTGCGGAAATAATGTTGAGGTTAAAAATCCATTCGAAGCACAAAAAAATATTCAGTTAGAAGTAATCAGAGTTAAAGGCGAAGACCAAAGCGAAATTTTTACTAGTACTTTAGTTGATATTGTTGTAGTTTCTAATGAAAATAATGCTTATACAATCCAATGGAAGTATGGAAAAACCCAGTTAAAAGGTAATAATGCGCAGGTATTAACTCCCGAGCAGGATGCCATTTTAAATGTTTATCAAAATTTTGTAATGGACTTAACTTTTACACCTCAAGGAGAAGTTAAAATTCATAATTTCGAAAAAGTATATACCGAAGTTGAAGATATGTTTTTTACTTTGTATAAAATTGACAAACAAGATGTTGAAAGCGAAATGTATCAAAATTTAAAAATGGTTTTTAAGGAAGGTGCTGCTACACAACTTAGCTTTTTAACCAATTATTTCCCCGAAATTCCTCAATTTTTAAATTTATTGGGTAAAAAATATGCATCAGGCGAATTTGCTAAAACTGATAGTATTTCTAGTCCGAGCGGAAAAGGTTATTTGTATTTAAGTTCATTTATCGAAATTGAAGATGTTGACGGCTTAAAGGAAGTGTATGTTGAAGAAAAAATTAACCCTGACGATGTAAAAAAAATGTATATCGAATATTTAAAGGAAACGCAAGGAGCCGATCAACATATTGATGAAGATAAAATACCTCCATTCAATTATCAAAAAACAACAATAATTCAAGTAGATGAAAATGAGCAAATTATAAAGTCTGAAATTAAATTAAAATTGGATAACGGAATGGATAAAATGGAAAGTTCTACCATTCTTAAAATATTAAAATAACTTGCTGGGCTTTGCCCAATTTATACTTATATTTGTTTATTAAAAATTTACAACATGGAAATACGAAACAATTGGACTTTACCCGAAGTTGAAGCATTATACGATTTACCTTTATTGGATTTAGTTTTTAAAGCAGCT
>JBEEPA010000152.1:0-4087 GCA_041191385.1 Bacteroidota bacterium
TACTGCTTTGGTGATTTCCAACCTAAAGCGCTGTGCGGTCGTGTGTAATTGTAATCATACAACCATTTCTCAGTAATTTCTCTAGCTTCATTTAAATCTTTAAAAATATAAGCATTCAATATATTTTCTCTAAAAGTTCTATTAAATCTTTCGATTAGGCTGTTTTGAGTAGGTTTACCAGGCTCAATATGTTTTAGTTCTATATCATGAACTGATGCCCAAGTTCCTAAGTTATGTAATTTTAAAATTTGCAATCAATACAGGTGGACTAAGTAAAAGTTTAGAGCATCTCAATTAAAATATTTTTAAGGCATTCCTAAAATATTCAATTATCTTTGAGCTATTACTAATTTTACATAAGTATTTTGACAACATTTTCATCATTAGGGGTTTCTGAGGCATTTATTAAGGGAATTAAAGAATGTGGAATTTTATATCCTACACCAATTCAAGAGCAAGCTATACCATATTTATTAAAAGAGGGAAGTGATTTTATAGGGAAAGCACAAACCGGAACAGGAAAAACAGCAGCGTTTGGACTTCCATTATTACAAAGAGTAAATACCAAAAAAACTCATATTCAGGCATTGATATTAGCGCCTACACGCGAACTGGGGCAACAAATAGCCAAACAACTTTTTAAATTCACAAAATATTCCGAAAAAATATTTGTAGAAGGTGTTTTTGGAGGCTCAAATATCGATCAGCAAATAAGTAGGTTACGTCGCCCAACCCACATTGTAGTTGCAACTCCGGGAAGATTAATTGATTTGTTAAACAGAAAAGCTATTAATTTAGATGATGTTAAAACAATTGTTTTGGATGAGGCAGATGAAATGTTAAGTATGGGTTTTCAGCCAGATATTGATAAAATTTTGGAGTACACACACGGACGAAGAAATATTTGGTTATTTTCGGCTACGATTCCTGATGGCTTAAATAAAATAATATCTACCTATATGGCTAACAATGCTTTAAAGGTGGAGATTGACGCCACAACACTGATTAATAAAAATATTGAACATAAGTTTTTAGAGTGTAAATCGGATGATAAATTATCGATTTTAATAGCATTTTTAAAAACTCAGGGTAAAAATAGAGGAATTGTTTTTTGTAAAACTAAAGTAAATACGCAAGTTTTATCCAAACAATTAATTAGTAAAAATTATTCTTGTGATGCCCTCCATGGAGATTTGATGCAAAGCGAAAGAGATAAAGTAATGCGTGCATTTAAAAACACAAAATTACAAATTTTAATTGCAACAGACATGGCAGCTCGTGGTATTGATATTGATGATTTATCCTACGTTATCCATTATCATCTTCCCGAACAAATAGAAAATTTCACCCACCGAAGCGGCCGTACTGCCAGAGCAGGTAAAAAAGGAATTTCCTTATGTTTAATTGAACCTAAAGAAATTAAAAGAATTAGAGAAATTGAAAAAACTTTAGGAATTTCACTTAAAAAAATTCCTTGGTAAGTTTAATTAGATTATTTTTTATAACACATAAAAAAGCCCCTAAAAGTTTTATCTTTTAGGGGCTTTTTTAGTTTTAAAGGTTTTTATTTAGTATGGTTTTATAACGTCACCATCTTTGTTTTCTAGCATGTGAGAGGGGATGGTTTCCTGAACACATTTTGCCAATGCATTGATGATAGATATTTTTAAATGTGTGCGATGATGTACTAAACTAATTTCGCGCATGGGTTGAGGGCGACTAAATGGTTTAACACAATCTTTGGTTTCGCTAGTTTTAATTTCTAATGATGTTAAATACGGAACTAAAGTCATTCCGAAACCTTGATTGGATAATCTAATTAATGTTTCAAAACTTCCGCTTTCCAATTTTATACTTTTTTCGGAGTTTTTATCGAAAAAATTCTTACATAAATTTATCACGCTGTTTCTAAAACAGTGCCCCTCGTTAAGTAACAACAAATCGTTTTCTTGTAAATCGGTATTGTCGATAAATTTCTCAGGAAATAACCTATGGTCCTTAGGTACATAAGCCATGAAAGGTTCGTAATACAAAGGTTTTTCTATAATGCTATCTTGTTTTAATGGCGTAGCCATAATTGCTGCATCCAACATTCCGTTTTTTAAACGCTCTAAAATAACCTTGGTTTGTAACTCCTCAATTTGCAAATTTACCTTTGGATATTTTTTTAAAAATGATTTTAAAAATCGGGGTAATAAACTCGTAGAAACTGTAGGTATAATTGCCAATTTAAAATCTCCAGCAATTTCACCTTTGTGTAATTGAATCAATTCTTTAATTCTTTTTTCTTCAATAATCACAGTTCTTGCTTGCTCTATAATTTGAGCTCCAACATCTGTTGGTTGTAGTGGTTTTCTGCTTCTATCAAAAATAGTAACACCTAGCTCTTCTTCTAATTTTTGAATTTGCATACTTAAAGTTGGCTGTGTTACAAAACAACTATCAGCTGCTCTAGCAAAATGCCTGTGGGTATCTACTGCTATGATATATTCTAATTGTGTGATTGTCATAACTTAAGCTTTTAAAATATTTATAAATTATAATTATATTATCGAAATTAGGAATAATAAAATATATAAACAACTAAAAATCAAATATTTTTTTATAAAAATATTCATTTTATCATGTTTTGAGAATGTGGTGTGTTTAAAAATTTTAACACAAAAATGATTAGATTTGCTAAAATTTTAAAAAAAAGTAATGAAAAAATTATTGATATTGTTAATGTTAACTAGATTAGTTGCTTTTACACAAGAAGAAAGTTTCGTCAAAAAAGATACCTCATATTGGGAAAAAAGTGCTTTGTTTGGAATACAATTTTCGCAAAGTTCATTTTATCAATGGACAGCTGGTGGAGAAAATTCAATTGCTTTAGCAGGTTTACATAAATCAAACGCAAACTATTTAAAAGGAAATAAATCGTGGACAAATAACTTGGATATTAATTATGGTATTATAAAACAAGGAAATAGAGGTGTTAGAAAAACAGATGACCGAATAGAATTTAACTCTGCCTTTGGACAAAGAGCTAATAACAATTGGTTTTACAGTGGAAGTTTTAACTTTAGAACTCAGTTTGCTCCAGGATTTAATACAAAAAATGATTTGATATCCGATTTATTTTCGCCAGCATACATAACATTAGCAATTGGTATGGATTACAAACCCAATAAAGATTTTTCGTTTGCATTATCACCTTTAGCAGGAAAAGTAACCGTTGTTACTAACGATAGTTTAAAATCCATTGGTGCATTTGGTGTAGAGCCAGGAAATCCAGTACGATATGAATTTGGAGGCTTAATGAGAGTAGCTTGGAAAAAAGAAGTGTTAACAAATGTAGTTTTAGATACTAAAATGCAATTATTCTCCAATTACATGGAAGATCCTCAAAATATTGATGTAAACTGGGATGCTTTAGTTACGTTTAAAGTAAATAAATACTTAAGCTTTAATATTTTGGCTGTTTTAATTTATGATCATGATATTATGGTACCAAAAGGGTTTAATGCTGATGGTAGCGCAATAAATGGTAGGGGAATCCAATTTAAAGAAGTTTTATCTTTAGGAATTACTTATAAAATTTAAGTAGTTATTAATCAGTGAGCTAAATATTTTTTGAAATTTTTTTTTAACTATCTGTGTAACCTTTTTAAGAAGGGTTTGTTTTATACAAACTTAATGTGTATTCCATATATATTATTTATCCCTTTTCACATTCAAAATTTATTTATTAATTTAAAATTTTTATTACAAATGAAAAAACTATTATTTATTGCATTATTAAGTTCTTCTTCTTTTTTGTCAAAAGGTCAGGTTTGGTTTGATATTGGTGCAAAAGGTGCATTAGGCGCAACAGCTCCTGTTAACGCAAATATTATGAATGATCAATCAGAAAATTATACAATTTTTGGCGGAGGTAAAATGAGTTATATGTATGGTTTTAAATTGGGCGTAAATTTTAATCCAATTCATTCTATTACTCCAGAGGTTAATTTTAGTACTTTAAATCCAATGTACAGTTCTAAAATTATTACTGTACCTACATTTAAAATTACTCAAATTCCTATTATGTACCGTAAAAATTCTG
>JBEEPA010000153.1:0-3941 GCA_041191385.1 Bacteroidota bacterium
TATTTAGAAAAAAGAAAGTAAAAACCGTATTGGATAAAAAACAAAAACAAAAAGGATTTAAAAGATTTGGATTTGGAAAAAAGATATGGGTAGGTAAATTACCTCTTAGATATATTCACTCTCAAAAGGATGTCGATTTATTTTTACGTGAAGATACTAATACTCTAATTAGTCTCAGTAGTGAATATATTGATAAAATTGTAACTTTAGAAATGATTAAAAAATAATGTACTTAGAAGTTTTAGAAGATATTTTATCGGAAACTAAAGTAATGTTATCCGATATTAAACCATCGGAATGGTATGAGCAAAACATGATTATGCCAAGGGGTTCCGCTTTTCCTGGTCCTTTTAAATTTGATTTAACACCTTACTGGCGTGAACCGTTGGATTGCGCACATAAAAACCACCCTGCAAAAGAAATTTCAATCATAAAAGGTGCTCAATTAGGTGGTACTGCTGCAGTATTAAACCCAGTAGTTTTATATACAATTGCACAAAATCCGGGAAATATAATGTTTTTAACGGGGCACTCTGATTTATCCGATGCGGCAATTAAAAAATTAGATCAGGCAATTGATGCTTGTGGAATTAGAAAATTAATTCGCCCAAATGTATTAAAAGCAAAAAACAATGCAACTGGAGATACTAATAAAGGAAAAGAATTTCCAGGTGGAGATTTAAAAGCAGGTTCAGTTACGAATCACAATCTATTAAGGCAGCATGATGTAATGATTATGATTGTGGATGATTACGATGCAGCAAAAGGAAGTTCAAAAGATGCAGGAGCAACAAGGGAATTAGTGCAAAAGCGTACATCTGCATTTGCTCATAAACGTAAAATCTACTGGGTATCAAGTCCGCAATTAAAAGGCGCATCAAATATTGAGGAATGTTTTTTATTGGGCGACCAGCGCCATTGGTATGTTCCATGTCCATGTTGTAACGCACCAATTACACTACAATGGACTGTTCCGGTTAAAAATTCCGATAAAATCGGCGGTATTACATGGAAATTAGATGAAAATAATAAACTGATTGAGGATAGTGTAGGTTATATTTGTCAAGAATGCGGCGGTTTTTTCGATAGTTCACATAAATATGAAATGAATTTAAAAGGACAATGGATACCACATGAACCTAATCCAGTAGAGCCAAACCATTACAGTTATTATATTTCATCCTTATACGCCCCTCCTGGTATGGATGATTGGACGCATTATGTTAAACAATGGTTAAATGCAAATCCACCAAACGGAACTAGGGATGAAAAAAAGCATCAAACATTTTTAAACGTGGTTTTAGGGCAAACTTATGAACCAACAGGAAAAGAATTAAAAGCAACAGATATACAAAGGAATATTCAAAACTACGAAATAATGACTATTCCAGAAAAATTATCAATTGAACACGGAAACGGAAAAATAGTGTTACTAACTTGCGGAATAGATTTAAATGGTAGGGAAGATGATGCAAGATTAGATTATGAGATTGTAGCATGGAGCGAAAGCATGGCTACTTATTCAATTAATCATGGTAGCATAGGTACATTTATACCGAGAGAGGGAAAAATAAAAGCCGATAGGGAAAAATGGAGTTATGAACATGGAGTTCCAAATTCAGTATGGAGGGAATTGGATAAAATATTATCAAACATTTTTGTTACCGATACAGGGCGAAAAATGAAAGTTCAGATTACAGGTTTGGATAGTGGATATTTAACACAACACGTTTACAACTATATCGACAATTCAAATTTAGCTGTAGTTGGTATCAAAGGTAAGGATTTTGATAAATATATTCCAATAGGTAAAGATGTTAAATCATACCATCAAGCTAAAGAAAAATCTAATTTATATTTGGCTGAGGTAAATATTGTAAAATCGGAATTAGAAAGGCTTTTATCGTTAAAGTATGATAGCCGATACCATGAAACTCAGCCTAGTGGATTTTGTAATTTTCCAATTCCAAGCGGTGGAAAATACTTATATCAAAACTATTTTTCGCATTTTGAAGCAGAACATAAAATAGTTGATGCTGAACAAAGATTTAAATGGCAGAAAAAATCCGATGTTGCACAAAACCACTTATTTGACTGTAGAATTTATAACATGGTTGTTAAAGATATTTTTGTGGATGAAATCGGTAAAGCATTTAAGGTAAAAAATATAAGTTGGGGCGAATTTGTATCGATTATTGTTAGTCAAATAAAAACATAAAATAAACACATATTTAAGAATTTAACACCTAAAAAATTTATTTTTGGCTTAAAATATTTCTAAAATGAGCGATGCAGTTACATTAGATAGAATTTCCAAAATAGTAGGTTACAAGCTTACAAAAGGAGATTTTAGGGTATCAAGCCCCAATTTACCACAACGAATAGCAATTTTAGCCGAAGCTAATACTGCAAATCAAACCCAAGCTTTAGCAGATGAAGCAGGAAGAGAATTAACCACAAGCCAACAAGCAGGGGAATTATATGGTTACGGTTCTCCAATGCACCAAATTATGCGTATTTTACGCCCTATTAATGGTGGTGGTTTACAAATTCCTATTATAGCTTACCCACAAGAGGAAGCAGATAGTGCAACAGCTAAAACCATTACAATAACTCCAAGCGGTACAGCTACTCAATCAGGAACACATCAAATTGTTATTAATGGTAGAAATGGAGTTGATGGTGGTAGCTACGAATTAAACATCGTATCAGGCGAAACAGCAGCGCAAATAGCGGTTAAAATTGAGGATATTGTAAACAATGTTTTAGGTGCACCAGTTACAGCAAGTGAAGATACGGGAGTTGTAACCTTAACAGCTAAATGGGCAGGTTTAACATCAAACTTAATTAACGTTTCTATTAATACAGGCGAAGTTAGTTTAGGAATTACTTATGCTATTGCAAACGGAACAGCAGGAGCAGGAACTCCAAGTGTAGTACCTGCATTAAGCGCGTTTAACGAAAATTGGAATACAATTGTAATTAACTCTTATGGATTTGTTTCTGCAACTTTAAACGAATTAGAAGCTTACAACGGTAAAGCTGACAATACTAATCCAACAGGAAGATGGCAAGGCGAAATTTTTAAACCATTTATTGCAATTTCGGGTACTGTTTTATCAGATGAAACAGCATTAAAATCTTTAACATCTGGCAGAAAAAATGAAATGACTATTGCATCAGCAGTAGCACCAAATTCAAAAGGTTTACCACTTGAAGCGGCTGCAAATGTTGCATTTTTGTTTGCTCAAAAAGCGCAAAACACTCCGCATTTAGATATTCAATCAGATATTTATCCTGATATGCCAACTCCAGAAATAATTGGAGACTTATCGGATAAAGATGTGAGGGATAGAGTTGTAAAATCAGGATGTTCAACAGTTGAATTATCAGGAGGTAAATATAAAGTTGTTGACTTTGTTACAACTTACCATCCAGTTGGAGAAATTCCGCCACAATTCAGGTACCCAAGAAATATTAATATTGATTGGAATATCCGATATGGTTATTTGTTGAAAGAAGCTACAAATGTAATGGATCATGTAATCGCAAATGATACGGATATAGTTACTGCAAGTAAAGTTGTAAAACCTAAGCAATGGGTACAAATTTTACAAAATTACGCAGAAGATTTATCACGTAGGGCTTTAATTACAGATGTTGCATTTATGCAAAATTCGATAACAGTTGGTATATCTAGTGTTAATCCTGATAGATTGGAAACTTTTTTCCGATACAAAAGAACAGGAACAGCAAGAATTTCATCAACAACAGCAGAAGCAGGATTTAATTTTGGTACAAATAATTAATAAATAAAGATATGGCAATCGGAGGATTTTTAACCGAAGTAACAGCAAACCACCCTACACTAGGGGGGTTTACTTTTTACCCAATGGCAAATGAAGATGTTTCATTTGATCCAATTACTATCATGACTGAAG
>JBEEPA010000154.1:0-6620 GCA_041191385.1 Bacteroidota bacterium
TGGTTAAAAGCTAAAAAATTAAAAAACAAACAAGCTAAAAAGCACATCAAAAAATACGTAAAAAAGGTAAAAGTTAAATAACAATTATCTTGTATCTTTTTATAATTGAAACATTTACTTAAGAGTAAGGTATATACAAATTGTTAACCTTTAACTTTTTGTATCATGGATGATTCGGCAAAAATTTACCTCGGAATAGCTTTAATGATTGTAATGATAGGCATGGGTTTATCATTAACAACACAAGATTTTAAAAGAATAGTTTTATATCCAAAAGCCATATTTTTAGGCATGATTAACCAATTGGTTTTTCTTCCGTTAGTAGCTTATGTATTAATTTCCTTTTTAGATATTAGGCCAGCTTTAGCGATTGGTTTAATGATTTTAGCTGCTTGTCCTGGCGGTCCAACCTCTAATTTAATTACTCATTTATGTAAAGGAGACACCGCATTATCAGTAAGTTTAACCGCTGTGAGTAGTATTTTAACCCTTTTTACTATTCCGATAATTTTAGAGTGGAGTGTACAATATTACTCGGCACAAGATACCGTAATAGAAATTAACCGATTAGATATTTTTAAAGATTTACTTTTGGTTAGTATAGTTCCTATTGCTTTTGGAATGTTGATTAAACATTACAAACCTAACTTTGCCGAAAAAATGGATAAACCAGTAAAAATTGCCTCAGCTTTAATTTTATTGGTTTTAATTGTGGGCTTAACCGTTAAAGAACGTACCAATATTATTCCATATTTTTCGGAAGTTGGTATATCAGCTTTAGCTTTAAATTTAATTTCGTTAATATTAGGATTTACAACTGCACGTTTTATGGGATTAAACAAACAGCAAAGTATATCCATATCCATTGAATCTGGTATTCAAAACGGTACATTAGCCATTGGAATTGCCATTGGAATTTTACACAACAGCGATTATGCAATACCAGCAGCAGTGTATAGTTTAACTATGTTTTTAACAGCATTTGTATTAATTGGATTAACTAATTGGAAGAAATCCTAAATATAAAAGCATATATTTTTGAAATTTTGAGAAAAATAGATTTACTTTGTAATCTGTTTTTTCAAAAAAATTAAAAATAATAAGTTATGACAATTATATTAACCGTATTAATCTTTATCGTTTCATTACTTTTAACTGTTATCGTATTAATTCAAAATAGTAAAGGAGGAGGTTTAGATACAACTATCGCATCTAAAAATCAGGTTTTAGGCGCTGGAAAAACAACAGAAGTTGTTGAAAAAATTACTTGGTGGTTAGCTGGAATTTTGATTTTGTTAGCTGTAATTAGTACTAAAATGGTTTCTACACAATTGGAAGATGAAGATTTAGGCGAAGGTATAGAAAATGTAGATTCTACAGAAACCGAAGGCGAAGAAGAAGAGCAAAATTAAATTTTAAAAAATGATTAAATAAAAAAATCCTCTTAACAATAGTTAGGAGGATTTTTCGTTATATACAACATGCAAAATTGGATTAAATTTATAGTAGTTTCAACCTTGGTATTTCACAATGTTTTACTTGCGCAAAAACAAGTTAAAATTAATTGGAATGGAATTACCAACGAGGTAAATTTAGATCATGAAGAAGAACAAAAAATTTATTTTGAAAATGCATTTTATCTGGATACTTTTCCTCAAATCCCTGTTTATGTAAGTTATTTACCCATCGCAACAAACATTAATTTAGTTGAAATTGAATTGATAAATTACACCACCACAAAAATTAGTGCCGATGAAAATATCATTTTACAAAAGCAAAAAGTTTATCCAACCAATTTAAACTTAAAAACAGTAATTAAACAAACTGGTAATCAAAAATTTATTCAAATTTATGCCTATCCACTATTTAAAAACAATGGCGTTTGGGAAAAAGTAAATCAGTTTACATTTAAAATTAATGAACTTTCCATACCAAGTTCATCCGAAAAATCTGCTCAAAAATCTGCTCAAATATCACCTTTAGCCAATGGATATTGGTATAAATTTGCAGTAGTAAATGATGGTATGTATAGTATAAATTTTGCAGATTTACAACGTTTTGGCTTTAATCCAAATAGTATCGACCCCCGAAATATTCAAATTTATGGCAATGGATTAGGCGAATTACCCGAATTGTTAAGCGCAACATATCCTACCACTCTAACTCAATGTGCCATAGAAGTTGTGGGAGAAAATGATGGGGTTTTTAATGCAAACGACCGAATAATTTTTTACGCAAAAGGACCTGATGATTTAAAATTAGATGCATCGGAAATGTTTGTTGATTATAAAAAAAACCGATATGCAGATAGTGCATATTATTTTATTACTGTAGGCAATATTCCAGGAAAAAGGATACAAAATTACAATCAAAATCCTGTAGCTAACCAAAATGTAAGTACCTATTGGGATGTTGTTCATCGAGAATCCAATTCCACTAATTTAATTAAATCGGGAAAAGCTTGGTATGGTGATATTTTTGATGTTACCACAACCCGAAATTATTCGTTTTCATTGCCTTCTAACTTAATTCCAAATACCAATGGAAAACTAAAAGTAGAAGGGGCTTTACGTTCTTTTTCGTCGTTTAACAATGTTTTTTCGGTATTTTTAAATGGCAATAATGCCGGTGTTAGTAATGTAGCATCGGCTGTTAGTGTAAATTATACCTCCATTTACGCCCGAAAATCTACTTTTGTGAGCAGTTTAAATTTTGTTTCTGGTAACAATACTGTTCAAATTAATTATGTAAAACCATTAGCCAATTCTATCGCATGGTTAGATTTTATAACCTTAAATTTATTTAGGAACTTAAGCTTTTCGGGCAGTTCGTTTGTATTGTTTAACCCCGAAAACATTGGCGTAAATAATGTAAATGAGTATATTGTTACTACCAATCAAAACATAAGTGTTTGGAATGTTACAGATGCTTTAAACCCTATAAAATTAAGTGTACAAAATAATGGAAATACACAATCTTTTGTATATCCTCACGAAAAATTAGAGTTTTTTACAATTCATAATGGCACAAATTACAATAGCGTTTTACCAGTAGGAGTTGTTGCAAATCAAAATTTATTGGGGTTAGTGGATGTGGATTACATCATTATTTGTCCGAAAGCTTATAATAATGAAGCCAGCCGATTAGCAAATTTTCATCAAACACAAAATAATTTAAGTGTTGCAGTAGTTAATTTACCCGAAATTTACAACGAATTTTCTGCAGGAAAACAAGATGTAACTGCAATTAGAAATTTTATGAAGTACTTATATGAAAATGCAAGTTCTAGCAACACACGTTTAAAATATTTATTGTTATTGGGTGATGCCTCTTACGATTATAAAAATGTACTAACAAACAACACCAATATTGTACCTATCTACCAAAGTGAAGAATCTTTATCTCCATTAGCAACTTTTGCAAGTGATGATTTTTATGGAATTTTTAAAGCCGGAACATCCGTTTATACAGAATCAGGAGATGTAGAAATTGGTATCGGGCGTTTTCCTGCTAAAAATACATCGGAAGCTAAAGTATTTGTAGATAAAACAATTGCTTATCAACAAATAAAACAATTTAAAAAAGAAGGAGAAATAAATATACCTATTCAATTTGGAAATTGGAAAAATGAAATAATGTTTGTTTCGGATGATGGGAATGGAGAAGATGATTTTACCAATGCACATTTTTTACAAACTGAATTTTTAATGGATAACATTATAGGACTGGATAGTAACTACAATGCTCGTAAAATTCATATGGATTTTTACCCCAAAATACCTGGTGCTGGTGGTGGAAAATACCCCGATGTTAATCGAGATATCAATACTTATATCGAACAAGGTACATCTGTTGTAAGTTATATTGGGCATGGTGGAGGATCGGGCTGGGCAGATGAGCGTGTTTTAGAGTTCAGAGATATTCAAAACTGGCGTAACATAAATAGTTTACCTTTATTTGTAACGGCAACTTGTGAATTTACAAGATTTGACGACCCCTCTTTTTTAAGTGCTGGCGAACGTTTGGTTTTAAGTCCAACGGGAGGAACTATTGCCATGTTAACAACCATGAGATTGGTTTTTGGAGGATTTAGCAACAATATTGGATTTAGTAAAAACTTTTTCGACCAAGCTTTGGATAACCGAACTAAAAACCCATATACCCTAGGCGATGCCATGCGTATAACAAAAGTTGTAAGTCCGATGGGCTCCAGTTTTAACAGCAGAAAATTTTCGTTGCTTGGTGATCCTGCCACACGTTTAACTTTACCAAAACTAAATGTTAAAACCACTCAAATTTTAGTAGAAAATACACCTAATGATACTATAAAAGCTTTAAGTAAAGTGCGAGTTAAAGGCGAAATAGTGGATAAAAACAATGTTGTTCAAACCGGATTTAATGGTATTTTATACCCAACTGTTTTAGATAAAAAACAGATAAATTTTACTCGAGACAATAACAATCGTAACGTTGTAGATTCTTTTTATACACAAAACAGTATTTTGTTTAAAGGAAAAGCCAGTGTTACAAATGGATTGTTTGATTTTGAATTTATAGTACCCAAAGACATTAATTATCAGTTTGGTAAAGGAAAAATAAGTTATTATGTAGCGGGTGAAGAAATTGATGGCAATGGATTCAACCAAAATTTTATCGTTGGAGGTTCAAATCCAAACGCTGTTAACGATGCACAACCACCAATTATTCAATTAACATTAAATGATAGTAGTTTTGTTAGTGGGTCTTTATCCGATCAAAATCCTTTGGTTATAGCAAAAATATCCGATAATTATGGAATAAATATTTCGGGGAATGGAATTGGACGAAACATGACAATTACAATAGATGGCGATGTAGCTAATTCGATTGTAGTGAACAATTTTTTTAGGAGCGATATCAACAGTTATCAAAGTGGAAAGCTAGAATATCGATTGGGTAATTTAAGCGAAGGTGAACATACATTAACTGTAAAAGCTTGGGATATTCATAACAATTCATCAGAGGAAACCATAACATTTATTGTAAGTAACTCTAAAAATTTCCAGCTTAAAAATGTACTAAATTACCCTAATCCATTTACAACACACACCGATTTTATGTTCGAGCACAACCAAAAAAACAGTAGTTTAGATGTGCAAATAACTATTTTTACTATAACAGGAAAAGTAATCAAAACTATACGTGCACAATTAGACGGCAATACAGGATTTGCACAAACAAAAATCCCATGGGACGGGCTCGATGATTTTGGTTCACAAATTGGTAGAGGTGTTTACATTTACAATTTAAAAGTAAAAGCCAGCAACGGACTAGAGGCCGAAAAAAACGAAAAATTGGTTATTTTAAGGTAAATAATAATTTATCTCCTTTTTTATAACACGGACAATTTAACATACTTTATTCATGCAAAAATTGTTTGATTGTTTTTATTTTTATTTGTAAAATTAGATGAAATCATTTTTTAAAGATTCAATTGCCTGATTCCTTATGGACATATTTATTTTATATTATTTAGCTGCTGGAGGATTTGCAGGATTGTTGGCAGGATTATTTGGTATAGGAGGAGGATTGATAATTGTACCTATTTTAATACATATTTTTACAGCTCAAAAATTACCCGATGAGGCTTTAACCCACATAGGTATAGGAACTTCATTGGCTACAATTATTGTAACTTCCATAAGTTCGTTAAGAACACACCATAAAAAAGGTGGTGTAATTTGGGATGTTTGGAAACGAATGGCTCCTGGCTTAATCATGGGATCATTGATAGGTTCAGGAATTGCTTTTGTTATTCATGGTAAACACCTAAAGGCTATAATAGGTGTGGGAGTACTTTTAGTAGCTTTACATATGTTATTTAAAAAAAATAAAACTTTAGCAGAAACCGATTTAAGCAAACTACCTTCCTCAAGTGGTCAATTTGCCTTAGGTGGTTTTATCGGAATAGTTTCGGCAGTTTTTGGTATTGGTGGTGGTACTTTAACTGTTCCCTTTTTAAGTTCTTACGGATTAAAAATTCAACACGCTGTAGGGACATCGGCAGCATGTGGTTTGCCAATTGCAGTTGCTGGAGCTTTAGGATTTGCAATTTTCGGTCAATTTATCGATCCCAGTATTAAAGATAAATTACCAAATGGAATTATTGGTTTTGTTCACATTTATGCATTTATTTGTATAAGTGTAGCCAGTTTTTTAACTGCTAACCTAGGCGCTAAACTCGCCCATAAACTAAAAGCAAAAACACTAAATCAAGCCTTTGCAGTTTTATTACTAATTGTAGGGGCAAAATTATTTTTAGAGGTACTTTTGCCAATAAAAAACTGATTTTTTTATCTAATAACCCAGAATCTAAGACTTTAAATCCTCTTGATTTCAAACTATTTTATGTTTAATTTGTTATTCGTAATTTTAACGTAACTATATTAAAAGAGTATTAATTTCATTTTTATCCTGTAGATAAAATAAATTTTTATTTAGTAGCTATATCAAATCCATGGTTGTAGAATAAATTCATAATTTATCCATTCAACATTTTTCAATATTTATACAAAAAACTTTTCGTTTAATTTTTCTTGTTCGGCAGCAATTTTTAGTTCCAATTTACCCTCTTTCCATAC
>JBEEPA010000155.1:0-2934 GCA_041191385.1 Bacteroidota bacterium
ACACGAATCATAATTGAGAAAAATCCAACAAAAAATCCGTAAATCAATTTACCAACTTCTGTTTGAGATGCTGAAACAGGATCAGTTGCCATAAAAACTAAACCAAACATAAAACCTCCTGCTAAAATTTGATCAATCGGACTAACGCTCATGAAAGGATTTGCCCCTGCAACATTAAATACTGAAGCCATTACTAACGCACCAATTAAACCACTTAACATAATTTTCCATGAACCTACACCAGTATGTAATAACAAACCTGCACCAATTAAAATAGCTAAAACAGAAGTTTCACCTACAGAACCCGGAACTGTACCTAAAAATAACTCGGAAGTAGAGTAAGTAGTTTCCATAATTTTATTTACAGCAGCAGGATCAGTTTTAACATCAATTGTACTTGCCCATTTCCCTAACTGCGTTGCGCCAGCAGTAGCATCAGCTTTAATAGAACCATCAGCTAAACCAGAAATCCATACTTTATCACCCGACATCCAAGTTGGATATGCAAAAAATAAAAATGCACGAGCAGTTAAAGCAGGATTTAATAAATTCATACCAGTACCACCAAAAACTTCTTTACCAAATACTACAGCAAATACTGTAGCAATAGCAACCATCCACAATGGCACATCAACAGGTAAACACAAAGGAATTAACATACCTGATACTAAGAAACCTTCGTTAATTGTATGTTTTTTTATCACACAAAAAGCAAACTCTGTAGCTAATCCGGCTACATAAGAAACTATAACTAAAGGTAAAACTTTTCCTAAACCAAACAATATTGTTTCTAAAAAAGTAGCATCAATTCCAGCTACTTTATAATGTTGATAACCAGCATTCCAA
This sequence comes from Bacteroidota bacterium, assembly GCA_041191385.1. GTDB lineage: Bacteria > Bacteroidota > Bacteroidia > Flavobacteriales_C > JBEEPA01. The sequence goes on from JBEEPA010000155.1 coordinate 847, forward strand.
ATACCAAATAATAAACAAGGGATTAAAGCTTGTATTACAGTATTCATAGTTCTTTTTAAATCTACTGCATCCCTTACATGCACACCAGAGTGTGTAGTATGTTTAGGAACAAATAAAAACGTTGCAAAACCATCAAAAACTGGATACCATTTTTCGTATTTTCCACCTTTTGAAAACTGTGGTTCTAATTTTTCAACTAAATTTTCTAAAAATTTCATATTCAATTAAATTATTTAATTATTCCAATATAGGATTTAAAATTAAGCACATTCTTTTTTTACAGTATCTAAAGCCTCTCTTAAGATATCTTGTAAAGGTAGTTTAGATGTACATGCAAACTCACACAAAGCAAAATCTTCTGGAGCTACTTCATAAATCCCTAAACCTTCCATTAATTCGATATCTTCCACTAAACAAGCTTTAATCAATTGCACTGGATAAATATTCATTGGTAACAATTGTTCGTACTGACCAGTTAAAACGAAAGGTCTTTCTTCACCATTGTTATTTGTATTTAATCTGTATTTTTTAGAAGGTGTTATCCACGACCATAAAGTTCTAGACAATGAAAATTTTTCTGGTTGAAAAGGAACTGCCCAACCAAATAAATCAAATTTATCACCTTCTGGAATAACAGTTACTTGATTATCCCTGTAACCAATATAACCATCTTTTGATATTTTTTTTCCAGTTAATACGTTTCCAGAAATAAATCTTGGTTTTTCTTCCGCTTCTTTTAAACCATCTACCAATACAGTAAACAATTGAGCACCTAAATGAATATTAAAATACTTAGGAGCATTTACTTCTGATCCAGTAAGCGCTATTATTCTTTTAGGTTGAAACTTACCAGTTAAGATAAATTCGCCAATAATAGCTACATCTTGCACATTAACCACCCAAATAACTTCACCAGCATTAATTGGGTTTAAATGATGAATTTGAACACCTACATTACCTGCAGGGTGTTTACCCTCAAATACATTCACAACAGCATTTTCAGCTTTTGTAAAAATTTCAGAAGATTTTGAGTATTTATTAATGATAGCGTTTATAGCTTGTTTACCTTGGTTATAATCAGGAGCGTTGTTAGCCTTATGAAAATCAACAGAATGAGAAACACCAGCAGCATCAGTGTATGTAAAAACTTCGTTTTCGTTAAATTCTACACTTTTTGAATGAGGAACATTTAAATTTACTTTTCCAGATTTTGTTAATTTAGATAAAGCTTTTAAACCTGCCTTAAATTCATTTGCTCTGTGCTCCATAATAAAGTCGTAATCCGGAGCCAAAGGTGCAGTATCAAAAGCCGAAACGAAAATAGCTTTAGGACTTTGATTAGGATTAGCTACAACATCAAATGGACGTTGTTGTATTAAAGGCCAAACACCTGCTGAACATAATTTTTCAATTAAATCTTCTTTTGAGATAGAATCTAAATCTGTAGTTCCATAATCCACAGCACTAAATTCACCATCAGGCTTAATTTTAATATCTAAAATAACACGTCTATCACCTCTAGAAATTTCTACAATTTCACCAGAAACCGGAGACGACCATTTAATTTTTTCATTTTCCTTATCGAAAAATATAGGAGAGCCAGCTTGAACCTTTGCACCTTCTCTTAAAATCAATTTAGGAATAACCCCATGAAAATCAGAGGGTTTTAATGCATACAATTCAGAAATTGGAGCTTCAGAAAGTACTCTATTTGGCACTCCTTGCAAATTAATATTTGCTCCCTTTTTTAATTTAACATGTATAGACATATAAACGATATTGAATTTTGGGAGCAAAAATAAAACTTTGTTGCTGTAAACTTAACATCTTAAGATAAATTTAATGTTATTTAAATTGATTCTAAATAAGATAAGCTTTAAATACTCTAAAAACACAACAATTCAACACTCAATTTTTACTATTTGTATCGAATTTGTATATTTGATTTTTTTAATTCGAAAGTATGAAAAAGTATATATTATACATTTTAATAATTATCAATCAAATCGGAATTAGTCAGAAAGAACTAAGTTTCGGAAACTTCAATTACAAAAAAAGCATTTTAAGCAGTTATTTTGAAAATACAAA
>JBEEPA010000156.1:0-4021 GCA_041191385.1 Bacteroidota bacterium
TGGCTTTTACTTCACCTAAATTTGTTCGGGATGATATAAATTTTGTATTAATGTTTTCACTTAAATCTCTGGTTTTTGGTAACCCATACGCACGAATTAAATCGTTTTGGTTAAAAAACAATTTTCCCTCGTAAGCTTTTTGAAAACCACCACCTAATTCATCAATATTTGTAACTATATTCAATAGTTTTTTGTCGTAACCATTTAAAATACAATTAAATAAAATGGGATAATAACATAAATCTGTACCAGAAGGGGCAAAATAAATTTCATAATCTTGCTGTAAATCTAAAACTTGCTTAAGTTGCTGGCTAAGAATTTGATGAAAATTATTGGATTGTAAGGAAGAAATTTCAGATTCAAAATTTTTAATTTGATGATTATCACTAAAAGAACATGTACAAGTACCTCTATTTAAATAAGGAGTAGAAGAAATTGGTGGTAAATTTTGATAATTTAACCCTGCTTCATTTAAAGCAATCCTTTCATCTCCATTAAGAGTTAATAATTCTGTTATTTTACTGGTAATCAAAATTTTAAATTTTATTTATCCCCACTCAATTCAATTTCATCAAAATGTTGAAATTAAACCTAAGTTTAACGTCAAAAAATATCGCCCAAAGTTAACGTAATATTTCTAATACCTTATATATTTTTTTAAACTTAATATTTCTTAAGATAATATAAAAACACAGTATTAACAGCTAATTTAATAATTTAAATCCTTGTTCCATTAAAATTGGTTGAAAACTTGTTTTAAGATAAACAAATTTAAACGTATTTTAGCTAAGTTAAAGAGTATATTTGTAAATTAATTTTTAAAAAAATTTAGATGTTAAAAGCCTTAGTTTTATTATTAATCATTTCTACTCAAACTTTAGGTTCAAATTTCAAAAAAATCGACAAATTAGTTGAGGAAAATCAATTTTTATCCGCTTGGAACGAATTGCAAAAACTACCAAAAACTCCTGATAATTTAGTATATACAACAAATTTTGTACTTACCTATTTTACATTAAGCAAAATGCATCAGGAATTTAGCTTTAATAATTTAAATAAAGATGAAAATTTGATTGAAAAAAGATACTCTCAAAATCCACAAAGTGCTACTTTTTACAATATTCCTTTAGATACAATTTTAATTAATGCTTTAAAAAACAATCCTAAAAATGGAGATTTATATATTAGTTTAGGAAATTATTATTTTGACGTTTTTTTGTTGTACAAAAAAAACTGGTTGGTAAGCCGACAAGAATTGGTGCGATTATTTGAAAAACAGTACACCAAAGCACACGAACTACAAAAATACAGCGATAAAAGTTATTACGGCTTAGGATTTTTTGAGATGATAAATGGAAACAGTGTAAAATCGATAGAACTTTTTGAAAAATCATATCAAATTAATCCAAAAAACATAAATTCATTGCATCAATTAGCTGTTTTGTATAACGAAATGGCTTTAAAAAATCAAAATAATTCCGAATATTTTGAAAAAGCTATTGATTTTAGTAAAAAAACACTAGAAACTTTTCCGCCATCTCAAAATCAACATTTGGGAAATATGGCATTTACTATTGGTAATTTGTATCAACAAAAAAATCAAATCGATTCGGCAATTGTTTATTATTTATTGTCGGATACTTATTTGCCCGAAGAAAAAGAGGTTATGAAAAATTTATTAGTTTGTTTTATGCAAAAAAAACGCTGGAAAGAGGCTGAAATTACAACTGGTAATTTATTAAATTTAGAAATTAAGGATGTGATTATGTTTCAGGATATTTTAAGCATTTTTGATACTCATCAAGCAAACGAAAAATTTGCTGAAATTTTAAAATCACAACTAAATATAAATCCAAACGATAAACAACGTAATGGGTATTTAAAATTGTACTTAGCAAGTGTTTATTTTGATTTAAACCGAAATGAAGCGAAAAATTGGTTATTACAATCCGAAAACGACTTTAAAATTTGTTACGACATGGATCATCCAGTTTTTGTAACAATTGGTAAATTAAATAACCAGCTTAACCAATAATTATTGCTTAAATTTCACTTAATGAAAATATATTTGAATTTGATATTTTTAGTTTCACTAATTGTAAATGCGCAAGAATACCCAAAAAATTATTTTGGTCCTCCCATGGACATTCCATTAAATTTATCGGGGAATTTTGCTGAATTGCGCAACAATCATTTTCATGCAGGAATAGACATTAAAACCAAAGGAATTACTGGAATTCCGATTATAGCTGTTGCTGATGGATATGTTTCCCGAATTAAAATTCAGTGGCATGGTTACGGTAAGGTTTTATACATCAATCATCCAAATGGTTTTACAAGTGTTTACGGACATTTAGAGCGCTTTGGAACTAAAATACAGCAATTTATTCATCAACAGCAATATCAAAAACAAAGTTATGCCTTAGATGAAGAATTAGATAGTACAATGATTTTTGTAAAAAAAGGAGAAATTATAGCTTATTCTGGTAATACTGGAGGTTCTGGCGGACCACATTTACATTTCGAAATTAGAGATACTAAAACCGAAGTTGCCTTAAATCCTTTATTATTTGGCTTTGCTATTAAGGATGATATTCCGCCAAGTATACAAGGTATAAAAATTTTCCCCTTAACACCTCAATCATTTGTAAATTACAAAAATACACCTCAATATTTTCCAACAATTTTTAGGGATAATATTTACACAATTGCCTCTGTTCCTAAAGTACACGGAACAATAGGATTAGGTGTTCAAACTAACGATATGTTAAACGGAAATCAAAACAAATGTGGAGTTTATGATATCCAATTGGAAATAAATGAGCAAAAAATTTATCAATTTACAGCCGATAAAATTCCTTTCGAGGATAGTAAATATATAAATGCACACACCGATTATGAAGGGAGATTACGTGATGGCAGATGGGTTCATCGTAATTATATTTTACCCAACAATCAGCTAAAAAATTATCCTTTTCATAAAAATCAAGGTGAGCTAAATTGCACTACTAACGAAGAAAAAAAATTACATTATACAATTGCAGATGTTTACGGAAACACTTCTATAATCACTTTTAAATTAGAAAGTTATGAAAAATCAGATTATCCAATTGTTTGTTTACCTGATCATTTTAAAATGTATTTTAAGTACGATAAAAAAAATAAATACAAGGACAGTATTATACATATCGAAATGCCTGCTTTTGCATTGTATGATGATATCGAGTTTGAATTTAATGTTGTACCCAATCCTTCGCATGATAAATCTAAAATTTTTAAAATTCATCATTCCTACACCCCGCTTCACTTACCTTACAGAGTTGGCATGAAGGTTCCTGATTATCTTAAAAACAATAAAGATAAAATTGTTGTTATACGTAAAGATGTACATCAGCGTAAAAAAATTATACCTACATATATTGTAAAAGATAGTTTGTTTTTTATAACTAATTTGTTTGGCGATTTTACATTGCATTTGGACACCAAAGGTCCTTTAATTACTGGTGTTGACATCAAAAATGGAAGTAATTTAAGTGGTAAAAGTAAATTTGTTTTACAAATTGATGATAATTTATCAGGGATTAAGGAATACAATGCATGGGTAAATGGTAAATGGATTTTATTGGAGTACGAGTATAAAAACAAAACTTTAACACATTATTTTGATGGTGAAATTCCTGCTGGCGCAAAACACGATTTAAAAGTAGAAGCTAAGGACCAAGTGGGGAATACAAGTTCTTTTAGTTGTTCGTTTGTGTATTAAGTCTGTCATATTGTCAATAATACAATATGGCACTGCTATTGAAAACAATTAGCGCACAATGCTATACTGCAACAAAATTTTTTAAGCCAAAAGTTATGTTTTCGTTTTTTAAGAAAAAATCAGATAAAGAGAAATTACAAGAGCAGTACCAAAAATTAATGAAGGAATCCTTTGATTTATCTAAGGTTGATAGAACAAAGGCAGATGCAAAAGTTGCAGAAGCAAATTTAATTTTAGAGCAAATTGAACAATTAGATA
>JBEEPA010000157.1:0-15562 GCA_041191385.1 Bacteroidota bacterium
GGCTTTTTAAAATTGAAAAAAATGGAAAGTTTACGAGAAATTGAGAAAAAGTAATTTCAATTAAATCCCACAATTACAAGGCGCGCTTAGTAATATTTTAACGTTTGGGAGTAAATCTAAAATTTGTTGTTGTTGAGTGGGGTTCATAGTTATTCCTCTTAAATCAATTTCTTTTAGTTTTTCTAATCGGGTAATTTGCTCTGGTAAACTAGTAACATTTGTATTCCACAAATCTAAAATTTCTAGTTGAAGTAATTTTTGAATAGATGGAGATATATAATTGATGTCGTTTGAGTTTAAGGATATTATTTTTAAATTAGTTAATTCGTATAATTCGGAAGGAATAGAATAGATTTTGTTTTTATTTAAATATAAAACTTGTAGGTTTTTTAAATTTTTGATTTGAGGAGAAATGCTATCAATGTTGTTTTTAGATAAATCTAAATATTGCAAATTTACCAAATCATATACTTCAGCAGGAATAGATTTTAGCTTTTGTTTTTTTAAGGATAGTTTAATTGTTTGCGCACTTAATTTGCTTAAACTTTCTTCCGATTTTAATTCTATTAAACTTTTAATATCTAAAAGTTCATTATTTTGCGCATAACTTTTAAAAGTTATAATTGCAAAAGCTAATAGTATTGTGGTATAATATTTTGGCATATGGATTTGTCTTTTTTTAACTGTTCAATTAAATCGTTAACGTTATTAAATGCAATTTCGTCTCTTATTCTTTCATATAACAATAATTTTACCTTTTTGTTATATATATCTTCATGAAAATCAAAAATATGAATTTCCACACTTAATAAATGATTACCAAAAGTTGGTTTGTTGCCTATGTTTAGCATCCCAAAAAAACTTTTATTATCAAATTCAACCTTTGCTAAATAAACGCCAATTTTAGGAATTAATTTATTTGTATCAACTTGAATGTTGGCAGTAGGAAAACCAATTTTTCTACCAATTTTTTCTCCATCAACTATTTTACTTATTATAAAATAAGTATAGTTAAGTAAAAGATTTGCTTTTTTAATTTCACCATCTTTAATATATTTTCTAATGGCAGTACTACTTATTTTGGTTTCATCTATTTTTTTTGCGCTAATTTCTTTTACTTCAAATCCAAACAAATGGCTATTGTTTTTTAAATATTCAAAAGAACCTTCTCTGTTTTTTCCAAAATGATGATCGTAGCCAATAACTAATTTTGTACATCCTATTTTTTGCACTAAAATTTTTTGGATAAATTCTAAAGAACTTAACTCAGAAAATTGTTTATCAAATGGTATGATAATTAAATAATCGATTCCTGTAGTTTGTAGAACTAAAATTTTTTCTTCAACAGATTGAATTAATTGAAGTGGTATATCTGGTTGTAAAACTTTACGAGGGTGAGGATCAAAGGTGATTACAACAGATTTTGCCTGATTGGTTTTAGAAGTTTGTACCAAATCTTTAATAATTTCTTGATGACCCAAATGTACGCCATCAAAAGTGCCTATGGTTACTACTGCGTTTTCTAGCTGTTTAAAGTTTTCTAATCCCCAAAAAATCTCCATCAATTTTGTTTAAAAGTGGTATTGTAACTTTTAATTTCATGTAAAATTAAATAATAATATTGCATTTTTAACTAAGCTATTTGATTTATTCATGTGTTTATGTTGAAAAACTCCTTAAATAATTTTGGATATTTATTAAATAAATAAAAAAATACAGTACCTTTGCACCCGAATTAATCGAATTTATTTAACAAAAGTTCATTATAATATGTCTTCACAGATAGGTAAAATTGCACAGGTTATCGGACCAGTTATCGACGTTTCTTTCAGTACTGAAGGAGTTGAACTTCCTGGAATCTACGACGCTTTAGAGGTTGTAAATTCAAAAGGTCAAACTATTGTTTTGGAAACACAGCAACATATCGGACAGGATACTGTTAGAGCAATTGCAATGGATTCTACAGATGGTTTAAGCAGAGGTATGGATGTTGTAGCTACAGGTAAGGCTATTACAATGCCTATTGGTGATGCTATTAATGGTAGATTGTTTAATGTTGTTGGTGATGCTATTGATGGTATTGAACAGCCTTCAAAAACTGGCGGTTACACAATTCACCGTGAACCACCTAAATTTGAAGATTTAAAAACATCTACAGAGGTTTTATCTACAGGGATTAAAGTAATCGACTTAATTGAGCCTTATGCAAAAGGAGGTAAAATTGGTTTGTTTGGTGGTGCTGGTGTAGGTAAAACAGTATTAATTCAGGAGTTAATTAACAACATCGCAAAAGGTCATGGAGGTTTATCTGTGTTTGCTGGTGTTGGTGAAAGAACAAGAGAAGGGAACGACTTATTGCGTGAAATGTTAGAGTCGGGCATTATAAAATATGGTGATGAATTTATGCACTCTATGGAAAAGGGTGGATGGGATTTATCAAAAGTAGATAAAGTAGCGTTAAAAGAATCTAAAGCTACGTTTGTATTCGGACAAATGAATGAGCCTCCAGGTGCACGTGCACGTGTGGCTTTGTCGGGTTTAACTTTAGCTGAATATTATAGAGATGGAGATGGTGAAGGACAAGGTAGAGATATTTTATTTTTTATCGATAATATCTTTAGATTTACACAAGCGGGTTCTGAGGTATCTGCATTATTAGGTCGAATGCCTTCTGCGGTAGGTTACCAACCAACATTGGCAACAGAAATGGGTTTAATGCAAGAGCGTATTACATCTACTAAAACTGGTTCAATTACTTCAGTACAAGCGGTTTATGTACCTGCGGATGACTTAACTGACCCTGCTCCAGCAACTACGTTTGCTCACTTAGATGCTACTACAGTATTGTCTCGTAAAATTGCTGAGCTAGGTATTTATCCTGCTGTAGATCCTTTGGATTCTACTTCAAGAATTTTAACTCCGGCTATTGTTGGTGATGAGCATTATGATTGTGCACAAAGAGTTAAAAATACTTTACAAAGATATAAGCAATTACAAGATATTATTGCGATTTTGGGTATGGATGAGTTATCTGAGGAAGATAAATTAACTGTACACAGAGCTAGAAGGGTACAGAGATTTTTATCTCAACCTTTCCACGTTGCCGAGCAATTTACAGGCTTAAAAGGAGTATTCGTTTCTATCGAAGATACTATTAAAGGTTTTAATATGATTTTAGACGGTGAGGTGGATCAATATCCTGAAGCTGCGTTTAACTTAGTAGGTACAATTGAGGAAGCTATCGAAAAAGGTAAACGTTTAATTGCAGATGTGAAATAATTATCAAAAATTTAAAACAAATAGATATGTTTTTAGAAATTATTACCCCAGATAAAAAAGTGTTTAATGGCGAAGTTACTTCGGCTACTTTTCCTGGTGTTTTGGGTAGTTTTCAAATTTTAGAAAATCACGCTCCTATTGTTTCAACTTTATCTGCAGGTAAAATTAAATATGTTGTTGGTGGTAAAGAGGAATTTGTTGATGTTTTAGGTGGTGTGGTTGAGGTAAGTAAAAACAAAGCTATTGTTTTAGCTGAATAATAAAAAATACATGAATGTATAAAAGTCGTTTCTTAGGGAACGACTTTTTTTTTATAGGTAAAAAAAATGAATGGAAAATTAACTATTATACCAACACCCATAGGGAATTTAGAAGATATTACTTTACGTGCTATTAATGTTTTAAAAGAGGTAGATGTTTTGTTGTGTGAGGATACAAGGCATAGTGTAAAGTTGATGAATCATTTGCAAATTAATAAACCCTTAGTGGCATTTCATCAACACAATGAGCATCAAATTTTACCAAAAATAATTAGCCAATTGCTTGATGGGAAACATATTGGGTTAGTATCGGATGCTGGCACGCCAGGAATTTCTGATCCTGGATTTTTATTATCTAGGGCTTGTGTAGAGAATGATATCGAAATTTGTTGTTTGCCAGGTGCTACAGCATTTGTGCCTGCTTTAGTTTGTAGTGGTTTGCCGTGTAACAATTTTTATTTCGAAGGTTTTTTGCCACACAAAAAAGGGCGTAAAACACGTTTAGATTTTTTACTTACTTTAGATTGCACTGTGGTTTTATACGAAAGTCCGTACAGAATTTTAAAGTTATTACAGGAACTAAATACAGTTTTGCCACCAACAGCACAGGTTGTTGTTTCTAGAGAAATTAGTAAAATTCATGAAACTCATCATCGAGGTTCGGCAAAAGAATTGTTGGATTATTTTACAGCAAAACCACCAAAAGGTGAAATTGTTGTAGTGTTTAAAAAGGATTTTAAAATTAAACCAGAAATAAATGAATAAAAAAAGCTCAGAGAATTCTGAGCTTTAAAGTTGATGATTTTATTTGTGTTAAAATTATTTTTTAAGATTATATACCACAATATCATTAGATTTAAATCTTGCTTTTGTTACTTTACTTTCAAGCCAAAGTTCGGTTAATAGCTGTTCAATTTCCTCTTCAACTACTTGTTTTTTATCAAAACTTTTAGCTATCCACTCTAATGTTTTATTGTTTTTGTTTTCTGCTTGATGAATTATATTTAATATTTCTTCCTTAGAATTTTCTTTATTTTCAATACTTTCTTTAGGGAAAATAGATGAAACTTGTTTCATGTCTTCTGAGAATTCTTTCCCACTTAATAAATCTTTTAATCTAACTCTTACTGTACCATCTTCGTTATTTTCATCTTTTGTTGTAGCGGAGTAGCCTTTCCAAACAATTTTGCAAAATTTATTTTTGTTCTCCGATTTAAAAACTAAAATCTTATTGTCTAAATAATTCGTTTCTTCAATTAACTTTTTTGCACTAAGCTGATTCATAAATTTTATATTTAGATTTTTGTTGTACAAAGTAATATTATAATCAAGTACAAAACAAATAACTTAACAATTTATTTACGTTAAATTTAAATTTACATAGGAATAAAGTTGTATTATTTTAATGATAAACTAAAATAATTCTGTTTTAAACACTTAAAATTCAATTGATTAAATTTTTTTTCAAGCATTTTCATTCTTTTATAGTTGTGTAAGTTTTTTTACGTATATAATTTGTGAAATTGTTCATTCTTAAAAAAATTGTTTTGAATCGAATTATATATTTTTCAAAATTTATATCAATCCTTAAACTTTTTTTTTAATTTTATGCTGTTTGATTAAAAAGCACTAATCAACTAAACAAAAAAATAATATTTATGAAGCAGGTTTACAAAGTTTTGGTTCCAACAGATTTTTCATCAGTTTCTGCAACAGCTCTAAATCATGCAATTGATATTGCTAAAATTATGGATGGTGAAATTATAGTTTTGCATGTTATTGATAAAGATGATAAACCAACAGAAGCAAATAAAAAATTACAACCTTTAGTTGATGAAGTGATTGAAAAACACAATATTCCTACTGTTGGAAAAGTAGTTCATGGTAATATTTTTGAAGACATAAATAAAGTTGCTGATTATGAAGGGGCTAAGTTAATTGTTATGGGTACACACGGACGTAGAGGTATTCAGCATTTAATTGGTAGTTATGCAATGAAAATTATTACTAATTCAACTATTCCTTTTTTAGTTGTTCAAGATAAAAAGTCTAGTGGAGCTTATAAAAATATTGTATTCCCTATAGATTTTAACTCCGAAACAAAATTAAAAATTTCATCTACAGCAAGTATGGCAAAAGCATTAAATGCAAAAATCCATATTTTTGGAGAGTATGATGATGATCCATTTTTAAAGAAAAATATCGATAACAATATTTTATATGCTAAAAAGTTTTTTAAGGAGCATGGTATTGATTATGTTGTAAAATTAGCTGAAGGTAAAGGTGACTTTGTAAAACAAATTATACATTATGCAGTTACGATAAATGCTGATATGATGGCTGTTTTAAATTTAAATTATCGAAGTATTTCTCATTTCCTAAAAAACGACGAAGAAGAATTGATTACAAACGAAGCTCAAATTCCAGTTTTAATGGTTAATCCATCAAAAGACTTTTTAGAGTCTTCTCCAATGTTTGGTTCATTACAAGTTTTATAATTATTTTTTAAGAACTCTTGATTTATCAAGAGTTCTTTTTTCATCAAATTTTTCTAGATGTATATTTTCAGGTTTATTATTATTATTTATTCTTTTGTTATTTTTTTTGCTAGATGTGCAAGCGAAAACGAGCATTCCTTTGGTGAAACAGAAATAAATAAACACACTAAATTACATCAAAAAAGAGCTGTTGTATTAGAGCGAAATGGATTAAAGCTTACCGAAATAGTAGATTATCCAAGGTTTTCAGAAGCGAAATTATTGTTGTTAAGTGATAATATAAGGTTTAGTCCGGGGTTAAACGTATTGGAATTTAAAATTGAAAATTTTACTTTAGGTGCAGTTACTGCTGATCAAGAAAAATTTTATCAAAACGATGTTTTGGCTGTTCAAAACATGGTGATAATCAATAATAAAAAGTTGGTTAAACAAATTACGGAAACTAGTGCTCAGGTTGATTTATCTATGGGTGAAAATAAAATTTTTGTATTTTTAAACAGAAGTTTTAATGTTGGTTTGAAAAATCCTGAATCTTCTTTGTTTTTTAAAGTAAATATAGATGATAAAGGTTCATCGTTTGAGTCACTTTTACCAGATTCAATTTTATATGTTACTCAGCCTAGAGGTTCTTACATTGGTCCTAATGCCGAAAAAGTTATTTTTGATTTTATGTTGCATAATGTTAAATTAGAGAAAGGTTATTACGTGAGTTTAAATATTAATGATATAGAGTTTAAGATTGATTTTTATGCACCTTTTTGGATTGAAGGTTTAGGTTATGGCCGACATAAAATTGCGGTTTATTTGAAAGATAGCGAAGGTAAAATCATCAATTCTATTATTAATCCAGATAACGAATATTATATTGAGTTAAAAGAATTAAGCTTATTTGATTAATTATTAGTATTTTAAAATTACATTAGAGATATCTTTTATCAAATAATCTTTAAACAAATCGTGTCCTGCTTTTAACTCTATTAATTTAAAAGTTTGATTTTTCTTAGTAAAATCTTTTAAAAATTTCATTTTAATTATAGGATCTTTATGGCCTCCAAAAACTAATATTTCTTTATTTTGTTCTCCAAAATAATAGTTTATTTTTCCAGTATCAATTGTTATATTTTTATACAATTGCCAAACTCTGTAAATTTTTAATCTTATACCATTCCTTCCAAAATTTAACTCTACAAATTTCTCAATTTTTTGAGGTAAAATTTTAGTGGAAGTTCCAATTTTTGCAATGTTATACACCAATTTTGGTTTTTTTATTGTATAACCATAGGTGTATTTTCCTGTTTTGGTTTTTGTAACCCACCAGTTCCAAAAATTCATTTTTAGTCCGTCGGGAGCCAATAAAAAACTATTTTCAATTTGTTTGCTAAAGTTTTGAAGTGTATACAATGCTATTTTTCCTCCCATACTATAGCCTATTATCGAAAATTTTTGAACTTTTAAATGGTTTAATAATCCTGTAATTACATCTTTAAGTTGTTCATTGGTAAAACTTTTTATTTTTTTAGCATTAAATTTAGTTTTTCCATGATAAAATAAATCTAAAGCATAAATAGTGTAGGTATTCCCTAAAATATTTTCAAATAATTTATAATCGGTACAATCTTTAGTAAAACCATGAAAAGCTATTAAAACCTTGTTTCCGTTGCCGTAAACGTTATAAAAAAGTTCAATATCATTACTATGTTGATAAGTCGCCATATTTTTTCTTTATAATATTCGGTAAATTTCGACAAAAAAGTTAATTTTGCGCACTATTTGACCATCGAAAAAAAAATCCTATGCCAAAAGATTTATCTATAAAGTCTGTACTTATCATCGGTAGCGGACCAATTGTTATCGGACAAGCTTGTGAGTTCGATTATTCAGGATCTCAAGCTTCACGTTCCTTAAGAGATGAAGGAATTGAAGTAACCTTAATTAATAGCAATCCAGCTACAATTATGACGGATCCCGTTACAGCGGATCATATATATTTACTTCCTTTAACAGTAGACTCTATTCGTAAAATTTTAACAGAACGAAAAATTGATGCGGTTTTACCAACAATGGGAGGACAAACAGCTTTAAATTTATGTATCGAATGTGATAGAGAAGGTTTGTGGGAAGAGTTTAATGTTAGAACAATTGGTGTAGATTTAGATGCAATTGAGATTACCGAAAATAGAGATAGATTTAGAGATTTAATGAACCAAATAGGAGTTGGGCAAGCGCCATCCAAAGTAGTTAAATCATTTTTACAAGGTAAAGAATTTGCCCAAGAGATTGGTTTTCCTTTGGTAATTCGTGCATCTTATACTTTAGGAGGTACAGGAGCTGCTATCGTTTATAAAAAAGAAGATTTTGATAGATTATTAACCATTGGTTTACATGCATCACCTATACATGAGGTGATTATTGATAAAGCGGTAATGGGATGGAAAGAATTTGAGTTGGAGTTGTTGCGTGACAAAAATGATAATGTTGCTATTATATGTTCGATTGAGAACTTTGATCCAATGGGTATTCACACTGGAGATTCTATTACAGTTGCTCCAGCAATGACATTATCTGATAAAACGTATCAAAGAATGCGTGATTTGGCGATTAAAATGATGCGTGCTATTGGTAATTTTGCAGGAGGTTGTAATGTACAGTTTGCGGTTAGCAATGATGAAAATGAGGATATTATTGCAATTGAAATTAACCCTCGTGTATCTCGTTCATCTGCTTTAGCATCTAAAGCTACGGGTTATCCTATTGCTAAAATTGCGTCTAAGTTGGCAATTGGTTATACTTTGGATGAGTTGTTAAATCAAATTACCAAATCTACATCTGCTTATTTCGAGCCAACTTTGGATTATGTAATAGTTAAAATTCCTAGATGGAACTTTAATAAATTCCCAGGTGCAGATAGCACTTTAGGTTTACAAATGAAATCGGTTGGGGAGGTAATGGGTATTGGTAGATCTTTCCAAGAAGCCCTACAAAAAGCTTGTCAGTCTTTAGAGATTGGAAGAAATGGATTAGGTGCTGATGGAAAAGAATTACGCAATCAAGAGCAAATTATTCATGCTTTAGAAAATGCAAGTGCAGATAGATTGTTTAGGGTTTATGATGGTTTGAAGTTAGGTATTCCTTTAAAAACGATTTACGAAAAAACAAAAATCGACCATTGGTTTTTAAATCAAATTGAAGAACTAATTGCGTTAGAAAGAGAGATTCAAAATTTCCATATCAATACTTTACCAAAAGATTTATTATTAGAAGCTAAGCAGAAAGGTTATGGTGACCGACAAATTGCGCATTTGTTAGGTTGTTTAGAGAGCCAGGTGTATAGCAAAAGAAAAGAGTATAACATCAATCGTGTGTATAAATTAGTAGATACATGTGCTGCCGAGTTTGAAGCTAAAACTCCTTACTATTACTCTACTTTTGAAGAAGAAAATGAATCTGTTAAAACGGATAAGAAAAAAATTATAGTTTTAGGTGCTGGACCTAACAGAATCGGGCAAGGTATTGAATTTGATTATTGTTGTGTGCATGGAGTTTTAGCAGGAAAAGAATGTGGTTACGAAACTATAATGATAAACTGTAATCCAGAAACGGTTTCAACCGATTTTGATACAGCAGATAAATTGTATTTTGAGCCAGTATTTTGGGAACATATTTACGATATAATTTTACATGAACAACCCGAGGGTGTGATTGTTCAATTAGGAGGACAAACTGCATTGAAGTTAGCCGAAAAATTGAATAAATACGGAATAAAAATTATTGGAACAAGTTATCAAGCTTTAGATTTAGCCGAGGATAGAGGTAGTTTCTCTAGATTGTTACAAGAAAATGAAATTCCATACCCTAAATTTGGAGTTGTTGAAACAGCGGAGGAAGCTTTAAAATTAGCTAAACAATTGGATTTCCCATTATTGGTTCGTCCATCTTACGTTTTAGGCGGACAAGGGATGAAGATTGTGATTAATGAACAAGAGTTAGAGCACCATGTGATAGAGCTGATTAAAGATATACCCGGAAACAAAATTTTATTAGATCATTATTTAGAAGGAGCTATTGAAGCTGAAGCTGATGCGATTTGTGATGGTGTGGATGTTCAAATTATTGGTATAATGGAGCATATCGAACCAGCTGGTATTCACTCTGGAGATTCTTATGCGGTATTACCACCATTTAGTTTAGGAGCTTTGGTTATAGAGCAAATAAAAGATATTACCAGAAAAGTTGCTGTTGCTTTAAAAACACATGGTTTAATCAATATTCAGTTTGCAATTAAGGATGATGTTGTGTATGTAATTGAAGCAAATCCGAGAGCATCTCGAACTGTTCCTTTTATTGCAAAAGCTTATGGCGAACCTTATGTAAATTATGCAACTAAAGTTATGTTGGGTGTAAATAAAGTAAAAGACTTTAAATTTGAACCTAAGTTAGAGGGTTACGCAATAAAAGTTCCTGTTTTTTCTTTTGATAAGTTTCCTAATGTAAACAAGGAATTGGGTCCAGAAATGAAGAGTACAGGTGAGGCAATTCAGTTTATAAAAAACCTTAAAGATCCGTTTTTTAAGAAAGTTTATTCCGAAAGGAATTTGTATTTAAGCAGATAATAAATAAATTGGGTAACTCATAATAGTTACCCAATTTTGTATGTTGTTGTTTTAAAAATATTATAATGAATAAATTAAAATCCGAAGCTTTATACAAGGAATCTTCTCAGTATTTTCCTGGTGGTGTAAATTCTCCTGTAAGAGCTTTTAGAAGTGTAGATGGGAGTCCGCTGTTTATATCCAAAGGAGATGGACCTTTTATTTGGGATGCAGATGGAAATAAATTGATTGATTTTTGTTGTTCTTGGGGACCGTTAATTTTAGGACATAATAATCCTGATATTTATGAAGCTGTTGTGCAAACTGCTCAAAATGGTTTAACATTTGGTGCGCCAACTGTTCAGGAAAATCTCTTGGCAAATGCTATTTTAAGCAATAATAAAAAAATTGAAAAATTACGATTTGTAAGCTCAGGAACAGAGGCAGTTATGTCGGCTGTACGCTTGGCAAGAGGTTATACAGGTAGAGATAAAATTATCAAATTTGAAGGGTGTTATCACGGTCATGTAGATCATTTAATGGTAAAAGCAGGAAGTGGCTTAGCTACATTTGGCACTTCTTCATCTGCTGGAGTTCCAGAGGCATTTGCAAAGGAAACAATTGTAGCGCCTTTAAACGATTTAGATACTTTGAAAAATATTTTTTCAGAGTATAAAGACCAAATTGCAGCTGTAATTATTGAGCCAATACCTGCAAATAATGGGTTATTAATTCAGGATAAATCATTTTTGCAAAACTTAATTGAAATTGCACACCAAAATTGTGCTTTGGTTATTTTTGATGAAGTAATTAGCGGATTTAGAGTAGGATTTGAAGGAGCAGCAGGATTGTACGGTTTACAGCCGGATATAATTACCTACGGAAAAATTATTGGTGGAGGGATGCCTGTTGGGGCTTATGGTGCTTCGGCTAAAATCATGAGTTACATTGCACCAGAGGGAGCAGTTTATCAAGCAGGTACTTTAAGTGGAAATCCAGTTGCTATGGCCGCAGGTTTTGCACAGGTTAAAAATTTATTGAAACCAAATTTTTACGAAAAACAAGCCGAAAAAACTTCCAATTTTGTTCGTGTAATCCAACAGCATGTTGAAAACAAAGGTTATGCGGTAAAAGTATTTAATATTGGTTCTATTTTTTGGATTTCGTTTTCGGCTGCCGAAAAAGTACAAAATCCAAATGCAATCCATCCAAAATCTGGCGAGTATTTTAAACGTATGTTTAGTTATTTAATTGAGCACGGGGTATATTTTGGTCCGTCGGGATATGAAGTTGGATTTGTAAGCGAATCACATTCGGAGGAGCTTTTAAAACAAGCAGCCCAAGTAATATGCGCTAGTTTAGATGTAACATTTGCTTAAAAATGGATTTTAATTCGGTTAATATAAAAAACAAACGCGCTTCTTTCGATTATGAATTTATCGAAAGAGAGGTAGTTGGAATTGTGCTTACTGGAACCGAAATTAAATCTATCCGACATGGCAAAGCTAGTATTGCCGAATCCTATTGTACGATTGAAAATGGACAGTTATGGATTTTAAATATGGATGTTTCCATATATTTACAGGGTTCATATAATAATCATGAACCTAAACGAAAACGAAAACTTTTGATGGCTAAAAAAGATATTTTAAAGTGGGAAGCAAAGTTGAAAACTCGTGGGTTAACAATTGTTCCTATTAAATTATTTTTAAGCGCAAAAGGTTGGGCAAAATTAGATATTGCTTTAGCAAAAGGTAAACAAACTTTTGATAAACGAAACTCGATCAAAGAAAAAGATTTAAAAATGGAAATGAAACGTTCCGAAACTTACAAGTAGTTTTAAATTTTATTTTTTTTGGTTTATTTATCTAATTTTATTTGTAATATTGTTTCAGTAAAATTATCAACCTAAATCTAATTTATGTTTGAAACTGTTGATAACAGTAATGCATTAAGTTTACTATATAAAGTTTATAAATCGTTTACTAATGAAGAGTTTGATGAGGAAAAGCATCAAAATTTAATTAGTTTAATTGATGTTTTACCTGGATTACAAAATGTTTTAAATAGCTTATCAATTGGAGTTGTAATTATTGGTAAATCCTATAATGTAATTTATAATAATATTGAGTTGCTAAGGATTTTGGATTTACAAGGACCTATTATTGGCAAAAAATGGCAAGATGTTTTTACAAATGAAATTCCTTTGGATATAAAACGTGTAGCAAAAGAAGCTAGTTTTAATTATCCAACTTACCATAATATTAAAATCAAGAAAGGGTTACAAAATTTGGATTATGCGGCATCATTTTATCCAATAAATGATGCTGTATTGATACAGTTATCACCTAAAGAAAATTTACATGAAATTTCGAATGATTTTTCTTTGAGTTATATAGAGTCTATTGTAGATAATAATTCCGAATTTGTATCAGAAATCTTGCAAAGTTTTATTCATGTAGTAAGTGATGATTTAAACAAAATCAAATTATGTATTAAAAACAAAAATGATTGTGGTAAATTGTCGTTAATTGCTCAAAATATTGCATCTAACATTAATTTGTTAGGTAAGGAAGATTTGGTTTTGAGATGGAAAAATTTTATTCATGTAGGTTTGGAAAAGATGGAAGATAAATATGAATTGTTGTTGTTGATTAAATTAACAGAATCTTTGCTGGATAATGTGAAAAAATATAACCAAACTTTAATTGCTTAGTATATGCAAAATATTGTTTTACAATATATTAAACCAAATTATCTTTCCGATATCTATAAAAGTGATATATATGGAAAAGAATTACTTTTGGAAAAAGGAAAGTATATCCATATTGAGGCTCCAAGTGGAACTGGAAAAACTACTTTATTGCATATTATTTATGGTATTAATAATTTGTATTCAGGTAAAGTTTTGTGGGATAATAATTTAGCTCCTGACTATAATATAATTCGTCAATTTCATTTATCAGTTGTTTTTCAGGATTTGCGATTAATCCAGGATGTTACTGTTCAAGATAATATTGTTTTAAAAAATCAGCTTACCAATCATAAAACTATAGATGAAATAATGCAAATGTTACAATTTTTAGGTGTAGATATGCATTGGGATAAAATTACACATCAATTATCACGTGGCGAACAACAACGCGTGGCAATTGTTAGGGCTTTATGCATGCCTTTTAGTTTTTTGATTTTAGATGAAGTTATGAGTCATTTAGATGAGCAAAACCGATTAAAAGTAGCCGATTTAATTCATCAAGAATGTGCTAAAAATGGAGCGGGTTTGGTGATGTTAAATTTATACAAGGACAATTATTTTAATTATCATACTTTTTATCATTTGTAATTTATGCCTATTGTATCGTTAAAAAAACATACGCTTACCTTTAAATTAAAAATCACCATCGCGCTTACCTTTTTAGCTTGGTCTTTGGGTTTATTGATAGCTTGTTTAGTTGTAAATTTATACAGTGGTTTATGGAATTTTTTACAAGTAAACCAAGAAAAGTCCAATTACGATTATAATATTATCCATAAAGAGGTTGGTTTAATGAATACTTTTGGTTTAAGCAATAGTAATTTTAAACAAAACGAAATGGATTTAATACAACAACATCCTGCGGTTGTTTCTGTTGCTCCAATTGTTTCTAATCAGTTTAAAGTAGGGATTGATGGAGGAAATATGATTCATTTTTACACCGAGTTATTTTTACAATCGGTTCCAAATGAGTTTATTGATTTAGATACTAGGGATTTTAACTGGCGAGAGGGTTATGCCGTGCCAATAATTGTATCTAATTCGTTTATAGATTTGTATAACCATGGTTTTTCTGTAAGTCAGGGATTACCTCAAATTCCTAAATCCATTATTACCCAAAAACAATTGCAATTAATAATTACTGGAAACGGAAAAAGATTAACTATACCATGTAAAATCTATGGATTTTCGGATAGGTTAAGTACTGTAATTGTTCCCGAAGAATTTTTATTATGGGCAAATCAGTTGTACGGAAAGGGAAAAGAAGATAAATATGAGAGTTTAATTATACAATCGGATATTGCACAAGGAGTTGAATTGGAAAAATTTTTGAATCAAAATGGATATTCATACAATAAAGAAATGATTAATTTAGATCAAACCAAACAAATTATTCAATCTGTTATGATTTTCTTATTAACCATTAGCACCATTTTAATTGTTTTAGCAGTTGGTTTAAGTTATTTTGTATCTAAAACTTTTTTGTACGAAAAATCCAGTTTTATCCAACATTTATTTTGGTTGGGTTACAGTCCGCGGTTTTTAATACAAAGCTTTTTTAAACCCATTTTATGGATAGCCATAGTAAATTCCCTAGCTGTTTTAATAGCAGCTTTTGTAATTAATTATTTTATATCGCAAATTTTTGTTCAGTTTAATTTTGATATTCCTTATTTTACCATAGCATTTTTAATTACTTGGTTATTGGTAAGTTATATCTCGATACACATTATTTATTTAAAAATAAAAAATACAATTTTAAAAATTGTTTAAGCAGCTATTAAACGTAAGTTGTTTGATGTTTGAGGTTTTACAGTGCAAATTTCTAAGTTTTCAATCGGGTAAAAACGTAGATATTTGTTAATGAATAAAGGTAAAGCTGATTTGTATGCACCGGCAATTTCTCGGCATTCAATTAAACGCTTCACCAATTCTATTTGCAAATTTTTATTGTTGGTTTTAACAGAATTATCTGTAACTACTACCAACTCACCATTAATTGTACATTTTACTAAATCTTTCATATCCTTAGGTTTTAAATTATATAGCTAAGGTAGAATAGTAAAAAGTAACCTGTTTACGTTTTGCTTTTAATGTATTTTTTTATGATTTCCTGACTTCCGCGTTTAAAAATGTTAATTTTTTCAAGTAATTAATTACCAGCATATTGTAATATTTTTT
>JBEEPA010000158.1:0-2953 GCA_041191385.1 Bacteroidota bacterium
AATTGCTCCGCCATCTACAGGAGGATAAGGAGGTTTATTGCAAATTTGTAATACTTTCATGAATAGGGATAATGTTTAAAAACGAATACTTTTGTAATTTATTATGTGAAAATTTAACAAATTATTCTCTCAAATTAAAATCCATGTTAATTAATGGAGTGTACGATTTTTTGTCGAATATTTTAACGTTTTCTTGTATTTTTTTGTACTTTGGATGAAGGATATTTAAAACATAATCATCTGGTTCTAAAATCAAAACAAATTTCCCGTTATTTACATTTGCTTTATAAGTACCATAAATTTCTCCATCCTTACCTTTTCTTACTTCTATTTCTGCTATATAAGGTGATATTTCTAAGCTTAAATCTGCAAGTTTGTTTAATTCTTCTTTATTTTTTATTATTAAAGACTGAATGGCCTCACTTTGTGCATTTTTTAATTTGGATAATGAGTCTATTTTAGATTGTAAAATGGTGTATTTTATTTTATAGGCATTTTCTTTTTGCACAATCGTATCGTTTTTTAAAATAGTTCCAGATATTACTGTGAAAATGGGTGTGGAATCTTGGAATGTTAAACGGTAAATATCTTTCATCCCATAAGAATCTTTCCTAGTAGCATCTTTATAGGCGTATTTGTTGTTTGGGAGTTTAGTTATAAATAAGTCGTCATAAACAGAATTTACTGGGTAACCTAAATTTTTTGGTGCTGTCCACGTTTTTAATTCTTCCGAAAAATCAGTTTGAAATAAATCAAATCCTCCCATGCTATAATTGTTATTCGAACTAAAAATTATTCCTTTTTGGTTTGGTGTAAACATTGGGTAAATTTCTTCTCTTTCAGAATTTATCTGTGGTCCCATATTAACTGGTGCTCCCCAAGTTCCGTCTGGTAACAATCTGCTAATGTATAAATCTTGCCCTCCATAACCACCTGGTCTATCAGATGAAAAAATAATTAAATTTTGTTCATTATTGATTGTTGCACTCATTTCATTTGTATTTTTTTGGTTAATGCCATTTACAGGTTCTGTTTTTGGGAATGAACGAGCTTTTGGGCCTTTAACCGATATATACAAATTAAAAATTTGAAATTCTTTATCTGAGGTTAAAAATATCACGTTTCCATCAGCAGATCCTCCAGCAAAATCATCCACATCTTCAGAATTATACATTCCGCCCATGCCTTTAGATTTTGTAAAACTTTTTCCTCGGTATTGCGAAACAAATACATCGCTTACATATCCATCTTTGTATGGGAAATTACCAGTAGTTTTTTCTCTATTGGTTGAATAAAATAAAAATTCTTCATCAGGAGAAACATAAGGATTGTAGTCATTCCATTCGCTATTGATATCTTTTCCTAAATTTTCAAACAATATTTTTTGTTTTACCTTAACTAAATCTTTCGCATTTTGACAATAAGTTATGTAAGTTTGTGCATAAACAATTCCTTCTGGACGTTTGCTTTTTTGTACATAGTTATTCAAGGATTCAATTGCTTTGTCAAATTCTTCATTTGCATGGTAGGCTAAACCTAGCATTAAGTATATTTCGGTGTCAAATTTTCCTTCTTTAACAATAAATTCTAAATAAGGTAAAGCTTTTGTTCTATCACCATCGTACTTTAAATAACACTCAGCAATTAATTCGTATGTTTTTGAGTTTTTTGGTTTTTGCTTATCCAATACCATTAATTCTTTAAGTGCACAGGTGTAATGTTCAAAAGCCATGTATTCTTTTATGAATTTCATATTACCTGATGGAGCTTCGTAGCATTGACTAAAAGACTTTACTGATATGGCTAATAAAAGTAAAATTGAAATTTTTTTAATCATGATTTAATATATTTATTTTAATATTTTAACTATGTAAATGTTTATCAAAACATGTGCAAATTACAAATTTCATAAACCTTGAAAATTAAAGTTAATAAATAACTGCAATTGTTTTTGTTTTAAATTTGAAAATTTACCAACTTACTTTATGATAAGTATATTTTTTTATCAGGAAATAATTATTTTTATTAAAATTAAACAACTGATTTTTAGTGGTCTGAGTTTTCTTGAAAAAATCAAAATATCAAAATTAATTGTTTTTTTAACTTAAGGTCTGTTGAAAAATAATATTTGAAAAGAATTAATTTGTAATTTTCATTGAATACAATTATGCACACTTGGAGGAATTAAAGTAAACAAAATTTGTATATTTGCCCTTCTTAAAGAAATCTTGCTTCAATCGAACTAAACTACCTATTATGAAAAAAATTATTATTTCAGCATGCTTACTATTTGTTAATTCTTTATTATTTGCTCAAAGTACAGAGGGAAGTCAATCTTATAAATCAGCTTTAGGATTAAGGGTTTCTTCTGAAGGATTTACTGGATTTAACTATAAATATTTTAAATCGGACACAAAAGCAATCGATGCCATTTTATCTACAAATTTTGATAATGGTATGACTTTAACTGTTTTATATGAATTGCATGCGCCAGTTGTTGGTGCACAAGGGTTGTTTTGGTATTATGGTTTAGGTGGACATGCGGGTGCTTATGGAAGAAATGAAAATTCGGAATTCCATTTTGGTATAGATGGTGTTTTAGGTTTAGAGTATGTAATTAAGGAAATTCCTTTTGCAATTTCTCTTGATTATATTCCTAGTTTTAACATTAGAAACTATAATGCTGGTTGGGATGAAAGAAACAATCAAATTGATAGAAGAAATAGTGCGGGTTTTATTTTTAACAATTTCACTTTAGGTGTAAAATATACTTTTGGTAAAACATTACACAAAGAAAAGAAATAATTAAAAAAATTAAAGTAAAGTTTGTTCGTAACAGAATTTGTTATAAATTTGCAAACCGATTTAAAAAAATATCAATATGGCAAAGAAAGGAAAAGGTAACAGGATACAAGTAATTTTAGAGTGTACAGAGCATAAAGAGAGTGGAATG
>JBEEPA010000159.1:0-7332 GCA_041191385.1 Bacteroidota bacterium
TATAATTAATATTGTCTAAACCATTAACGCCCCTTTGATTTGTTGCTGCTGCTTCTTCAAGTTTAATTCTAAAATGAAAAACTCCAGCTTTTAAAGTTCCGTTTTGAGCTTCTTCGCCCCTAAACATTTTATCAGAAATCCTGACATTTACAAATTTACCCTCTAAACTTTCAAGGCATTCAGATAAATTATTTTTAGCAATTTCAGAGCTTTTTTCTGAGTTATTTTCGTCAATAACAAATTTGTTATCTTCGTCTTTTACCTGATAATAGGGCAATGAATCCCTAAGCATTTTTTGTAAAACAAAATCTTTTTTTGCGTAGCTCATTATACAAAACAATCAAAAGGTACAACCCAATTTCCTAATAAATCATTGTAAACTGGAGCGTTTTCAAATGTATTTTCAAACACTTCTATATAACTCTTTGACCAGTCCACATTTTTAAAATCTAAACCTTTTATAACGGTTCTTTTATTAATCCCTCGCAAATCCCAGCCAGCAGGCGTTTGCGGCTGCTTTGCCGCTTGAAATGCTGTAGGGGTTAATGTTTGACATTCATAAAAAAAACGGTATGGAGTTCTAAAACAGATATAATCGTTTTTTTTATCAATGATTGTTACATACACTGAAACATCATTTAAATATACACTAGTCGACCAGCTTTGCCCCTTTCTAATATCAAAGTTCATTCCCTCGCCGCCACTTGTTACAATATCTTTATATTGTATTGGTTTAATAGCACCTACGCCAGCTGGTAAACTTGGTCCAGCATTCCGCAAAGTAGCTGGAACAACCAGCCCCAAAATTGTTTTATTATCAATTTTTGGGTTATTGCTAAAATAATATTTTACACCCTTTTTCAAAGTTTGTGAAACAATATTGATTTGAACAATTTCTTTTAAATTGTTTTTTTGCAAGTATGGAGCTGGTTTGTTCATAATAAATTAATCTAAATAATAGAATGTAAAGTAAGCACTTTGGCCATTAGAAGGGGCTGTACTAGATGCAACAAACTCAATATAACATTTCATAACATCAAGCTCTTTTGGTACAAATTCAAGCCAAATTCCACCGTAATAAAAAGGCACAAACCTTAAAGTTGGCTGCTGCACAACAAATTGCTGACCGCCCTTGTTAGCTTCTTGCAAAGTTAAGAAACTTTGTGCAAGCTGTGTACTTGTAATATTATTAGCACCTGATGGGCAAATTGTTACTGTGTCAGTAGTTGCTGCCTCTATACCAATAATGGTTTTTTTACGCAAATAAGGAATATCAGGAAAATTAACTTTTGTACCCAAACTTAATTGAGTTGGAAGCGGAATTTCAACAGAGTATGCTTTTGGTATTGCTTTCATAATTTCAAATATAAATATTTTTTAAATCAAAAAAAAGGGCTTAACGCCCCTTTTTTATTCAACCTTAAACAACAAACTTAAAATTAAGCTTTAGACAAAGGAACAAAGAATTTAGAACCTCTTTGAATTAAATAACCTCTTACCATAAGAACCGCAATGTTACTTTCACCAACAGCACCCGACATATTAAGAGACTCAGGTAAATTGATAGTTACATCATTATTAGATGCACCATCAAAGCGAATCGCTGGTTCAAGTCCATCAAAGCCCCATGACGAGTGAGACCATTCAGAGTTTTGATATAAATTAGCTGTTGCATTTGCAGAAACAGCTAAACCTTGCTGAGCTTGACCAACGTTGTAAAAACGTTTCATATCTAAAGAATCTATCCAAGTGGTTTGGTCGATTTTCACAGTTAAATAACCGTTCCAAAGATTTTCCAAGTTTTTAGATTCTGTACCAGTGAAAACGCTTGGTTCAGGATAAGAAAAAAGTTTTGCCTGTGCGTCCGTAGTCGTAGCAGTAACCTTTTTAACCATAAAACCAAAGTCCGAGACAATGAAAGCATCAGGAGTATTTAAACGCTTTTCTGTACTTCTTTGCGTTCCGTTTCCTTGATTTGAAAGGACATTAAAAATTACATTTTGCGAGCTGGTTAAAACAGTCTCAAAACGTAAATAAGACATAGTAATAATTGCATCTTTTGCAAATTTACCTTGATTTTTTTGCTCAATTAAAGCATTATATAATGCTCTATTTGCGTTTGTAGCGGTGATTTTCATAATATTTTTATTCGTTCCACGTGGAACAGATTTTTTAAATAAATACTAATTTTTAATATTACATTTCGTCAGAAACATAAATTTGGTTTCCATCTTCGTTTCCAAAAACTTCATCTTCGATGTCGTCTGAAACATCTTCAAAAACTTCGTCAAAAAGTTCGTCAGATACGGCCCCAGCAGTTTTAAAGATGTTTTCATCAACAAATTTTTTAATCGGACGAGCCGCAAATCCCACACCCACAGAACGGGTAGAACCTTTCATTTTTGAGGCTGCATAAACACCAACAGCCACCTGAATCACTTTACCCAAAATTGGATTTTTTTGTACGACTTCAATTTTGCTCAACATCGTTTCCGATTTGTCAGCTAAAATTTGCCCTAAAGCATTCGCACCAACTTCAATAACCAAATCCTTTGATTGATTGGAAATACCTACTTTTCTCAGCATTTTTTCTTAACGTTTTAAGCCTGATATTTTTTGTTTTAAGGCTGCTCTTTCCTTTTTGTCTTTTTCATATTTAGACAAAGCGTCTTTATTTGCTTTTACTACATCTGAATGTTTTTTAAGATAATTTTTCATTACCTCAATACTAGCCCCAGCACGTGGCTTTTTAGGCAGTTTTTTTGCTTTCGGTTTTCTTAAAGCCATGATTTATAAATTTACTTTTTACCCTTACCTTTTTTTCTAGTTGCTAAATAGCCTAAAACGCCAGCAGCTAAAACACTAACACCAACAACGCCAGCGACTTTGGGAGACATTCCTAAAATCTTTTTAATTGGCTTTTTTTTCTTTTTTGGCGTTTCTTCTTCTTCGTTTTGTTCCGCTGGATTGGTTACCGCATTTTCTGAATTATTGGAAGGCGTTGGAGTGGAGCGTCTAGCGGAACGAACTGGAACGCTTTGTTCCTCTCCTTCGCCTTCACTTTCAGAGGTTTGACTTTTAGGTGTTGACCTTGCAACAACTAATTTTTTTACTATATTATTAGCTTCTGCGTCTCCTTCGCTTTCTGCTTTAGTATCTGTATTTGTTGCTGTGCTTTGTTCCTCAGAATCTTCTGCACCTTCTTTGCTTTCCTTAGAAGCTGGCTTTATTCCGTATTGCTTTAACAATGCGTTAAGCTTGATTATAATTGGCGTAGCTGTTGCAATTGCTGTTGCTATACTTGCACTACCTATGCCAAAAATTCGCTTTTTCTTAGCCCCAGCCTTTGCAGCCGCTTCAAGATTGGAACGGTTTCCACCGATTTGTTTCCAAAACTTGACAGCGTCCCAACCCTTTAACGCAACCAATTGATTCAATTTTGTTGCTATTCCGAAAACGTTCAATCTCACAAGCAATAAGAAAGCATTACGAGGGGCAGCACCTATAACAGTTTTATAACCTTGAAAAGCTTTTTTTGCTAAGTTTTTAGCCTTGCTAGTTGCTTTTTTAAATGCAGATTTTAACTTTCCTTTTTTGGCTTTCTTTTTGCCATAAACGCCAAGTTCATCGCTTACCCCAGTTATATATACTTTGCTGCTGTTTTCCATGCCTGCTATACTTCTAATTTGCATATACTTATAACTTATAATCTTTATTGTATGTAAAACGCTTTTCAGCGTTGAATTTTGTAAAACAAGCGTCAATAATTATTTGCTTTCCGTTTTCGTCAACCGTATAAACATATACATGACTGGGAATCTTTGTATTATCATAACAAGCAAATCTAAAATAGGCTGGTAAACCTAAGCTTTTTAAAATAGCTGCTGCAAATAAGGAATAGCTTTTGCAATCGCCATTTTTATAGTGAATAAGTGCTGACGGTAATTTAATTTCTTGACCGCTTGCATCTTTTTTGTACGTAACATAAAACTTAAGAAAACCCCAAATTTTTTGGGCTGTGTTTAACGTGTTTTTACCTGAAAAGCGTTTTTTAATGATTTGTACTTGTTTAGCACTTTCAGGTACATACTTAATCATTGAATTAATAATATCCTGATTTGTTCCGTTTTGGCTTTCAATGCGGCGGCGGTTTAAAAAGGTTATCATTTTTTTGTTTTTGCTTTTGGTTTAATAACCTTACCCAACGCCCCAAAATTTATAGGTAATTCATTCTTAAATGTAATACTACCAAAATTTGAATTTACAACTCCCTCAATAATTGCTTTCATTCCTGATTTACTAGCAATCAAATCTTGCACAAGTGTGTAAGAAGTCATTGCCAATTGTACGCTGGAAACTTCAAAAGGAATTTTTAAAATAAACTTACTTTTTGGTTCTATTACAGTAGTAGCAAGTAAATTATAATTTAAGATTGTATCTCCTAAATACGTAGCTGTACCAGCCAAAGAATTTATTTTAAGTGCAACGCTTGAAGCGTTAACAACATTAAAATATAAATCCCCCTTTATTGCTGTTAAACTGGCGTTTGTAATGCGGAAAGAATAAGGAGTAATTTGCAAATTTTTTGATAGGTTTCCCAGTTTCAAAAACGAGTATAAGCCCAAGCCGCTGACTGCTGCAAGTGCTAAATATAATTTGCTCTTATCTCCTTTTTTCTTTGCCATGCTCAAAAATGTTAAAAAAATATAACACTAAAAAAAAGGTTTGCTTTAATGTACTTTAATTTACTTTACTAATACAATCCAAAATGTTTTCCTATTAATTTTAAATGTACTGGGTATAAAACTTTTGTTCTTAATAATTTTTTATCAGTTTTGTAATTCAGCTCGGGAACTTCTGAAAGTTTTTTTCTTAAAGTTTGCGGCGTGCAATTGTAAAAAAATTTGCATAAATCTTTTTTACTCATTGCTTGTTCATCATTAAATACAGCCATAACAGATATAAGTTTATTGTTTACAAAAATAATAAATTTATTGAAAAAATTGCGTATTAATTTTAAAAGTATTACCATTGCAAAGTTATAGCAAAGTAATAGCAAAGTATTACAAACTTTAATTTTCTAGGAATTAAAGCAACTTAAAGCAACGAAAAGCAACGAAAAGAGCAGTCTTTTGGGTAAGGGAAACTATATCCAAATTAAAAAAAAAAATAATGTTACTATTGTAACATAAGTAACTAGTAACTAAGTAACTATTGTAACAAAAGGATTTTTGAATCCTTTTTAGTAACAGTAACATGGATTTTCGAGGCTCGAAAAAAAACGTGCTTTTCTCAAATTTAAAAATGAGAGCGTTTTTGTGGCGTATGCAGCGTTAAAAATTTTGCTTTAATACAAAACAAGTAACTAATTTACAATTGATTATATATGGAACAAATCGAAAAGTTATCAAAACTTATTCTTAATAATTACTTAACAGAATTTGACGAAAATAAGATTAATCAATATTTTAATAAAAAAATTGATTTAGATAATATTTACAGATTAACAAAAAAACAAAGTTCAGATTACAAACAACTTATAGAAATTGAAAATAGTTGGGAAAAAACTTATACTAGTTTAATTCAACTAGGTAAAACGCATAATTATGCAATAATAAAAGCAAATCAATCTTTACATATTTTAGTTGCCAAAAAATTTCCATTAGAGTATAACAAAGAAATTTTATATAAAATTGGCGTTGTAGCTGATATATCTTTTTAGACTTAACAAAAACTTAAAAACTAATTTTAAAAGCCTCTAGGGGCTTTTTTTTGTGCCAAAAAAAATATTTTGAATTTTGTAAACATTTTGTAAACATTTTTCGTTAAGTTTGCATTATCAATTTAAACGGAACGAAATGAGAATTACAAAAGACGAAGCTCGCATTATTGCTATTGCATTACAGGAATATAGCTTTAGCACAGAAGTAAAAGTTTACGAAGGTTATCAAGTTATTAATAACTTACAAAAGAAATTTGAAAAAGAAGGAAGGGACAAAAGAAGAGAAGGAAGAACAAGTTTAGATACATTAAAAAATCTTTTTGATAGATTAAAAAATCAAACAAATGACTAAAAAAGAAAAGCACTTACATTTTACAATCAACCGCAAAATTGCAGTTGATTGTAAACATAAGTTTTGGCGGCTCGCAATGCTGACAAATTTTGATTTAATAGTTTTCCATCAATTAATATTTAAAAAATGATTTATACAGTAGGGCGCGAATGCGACAATTGCGGACACGAAGAAACGCAAGATTTAAGTATTGAACTTAAAAGCTTTACTTTAAATGAAATAAAGCAATTATCTGAAAACTCAGAATTTAAAGAAAGTATTTTAATTGCAGAAACTTTAGAAGATGTTTGGTATTTTGAACAGTTCAAAAGGATTTTAAAGAGTGGGAAACTAAACCCTCACAAATTTAAATATGCAATTGAGCAGCATTTTGGAACAGATTTAAAAGACTAAAATTTATGGTATTAACTAAAAAGTCAATGAAAACTATACTTACTCAAAAGATTAAAACAGTAGGTAAAAAAACAGCGAGAACTTATTTAGAATTAACGCTTTGCAATTACATACATATTTCTTTATTGTGTAAATTAGATTTACCAAGTAATTACATTTATCACGAAAAAGAAAATCGTTTGTTTTTTATTTCCCCAGCTACCAAAGAAGCAACAGAAATAATAAAAGTAATTCACAATAAAAAAGCAATCTTTAAAGCATCATAAATTTATGTTTACAATAAAATTAGGTAGAAAAGAAAAGTTTGCAGAACCTACCAAAACAATCTCTTTTAGAGTACCTGAAAAAAGAGTTGATTATTACAAAGAAGTTATAACAAATTTAATCTTAAGCCATGAGACCAGCGAAGCAAAAAACGGAACTGATAAATAGAATTAATCAGTTAATACAAAACAAAAAGTATTATTTAAAAGAGTACGGAACTGAGAAAACAACAAAGAAAATTTCAAATGAAATTTTCCAGCTGGAACAAGTAAAAATCATTGTTGAATGGCACGAAGAACCGAAACACTA
The DNA here is from genome assembly GCA_041191385.1 of Bacteroidota bacterium. Lineage (GTDB taxonomy): Bacteria > Bacteroidota > Bacteroidia > Flavobacteriales_C > JBEEPA01. The sequence continues at coordinate 7,041 of JBEEPA010000159.1, forward strand.
TTTAACTGACACTTACGAAAAGTTAATGCAAGAATATGAGCTTTTAACTTCTGACAAACAATTTAACCAGTATAAGCAAAACAACTACGCTTTAATTAGAAACAAAACACAAAGTCAAGCATTTGCAATGTTTTTAAAAACGGTAGGAGCTGACGAAATAAAATCCAAAACAGATAGGTTAGAATTAATTTTGCAATTGCCAAGATTTTGAAATTGTTTTAGATGACAATTCAAACAACACAGCATTATCATATCAATCTAGTAGTGACGAAATACACAAAACACTAAAATT
>JBEEPA010000160.1:0-3834 GCA_041191385.1 Bacteroidota bacterium
TATCTTTTAAGCCTTTGATAAATTCTTCACTTAACAATGTTCCAACTGTTAAAATGGATTTGTATTCTGCAGGAATATCTGCCATGGATTTTTCATCTAATTTATAAGGCTCTTTTTTACCATAACCTTGAAAAGATAATCTTTCTTTATCAATTCCTTGTTCAATTAAATAATTCACAGCAGATTCTGCTCTATCTCGGGATAACCTTTCATTATACACAACGGATCCTCTGAAGTCAGTGTGTGATCCCATTTCAATAACTAAAGTAGGGTTGTCGTTTAAAATTTTCACTAAAACTTTAAGTCTATCTTTTGATTCTGTTAATAATGTAGATTTGTTGTACTCGTATAAAATTTTTGGTAAACGAATACCTTCTTGAGGGATTGGATCTAAACAAATATCTTGAGTAAATGTTTTAGATTCTTTAACACCAATTACATCCACTAAGAAAGGATTTTCTAATCTAAAGAATTTTAAAACTTCAGTTCCAAATTGATTTTTGATTTTGTCTTCAGAAATTGCACTTACTTTATAAGTTGTATTTGGTAATAAAGCAAATTTGTATTTACCAAATTGATCAGAAATTGTATCTTTTACACTACCATCGCTACCTTCTAATTTTACTTTAGCATTAGCAACTACTTCACCAGGCACTTTTTGATTACAAATAACCCCTTCCAAGTACAGTTCTAATGGAGGCAACACAAACGACCAAATATCCATTTTACCTTTACCGCCCGCTCTGTTAGAGGTAATGTAACCTTTTTCATCTTTACCTTCAAAAATAATTGCGATATCATCAGAAGAAGAATTTAATGGGAATTTTAAATTTGTAACAGGTCCAAAACCTTTGTCTGTTTTTTCCACTTTAAATAAGTCAAATCCACCAATACCGATATGACCATTTGAAGAGAAATACAATGAACCATCTTCATGAATATTTGGATAAAATTCATCTCCTGGTGTATTGATTTCAGCACCTAAGTTTACAGGTTTACCCCAATCTTTAGCTTTTTTGTCCCACTCAGCATAGTATAAATCATAACCACCGTAACCATCTTTATGATTTGCAGAGAAATATAACACTTGGTCATCAGGGCTTAATTCTGGATGAACCATAACTTTAATAGTTGTATCACCTTTGAATAATTCTAATTTTACAGCTTCAGCAAAAGCTTTACCTTGTCGTTTTGCATACATAATATCACAACCCGTAATTACTTTTTTATCGTGTTTACATCTTGTAAAGTAAAAAGTAGTTTTTCTGTTATCAAAAGTACCTTTTCCTTCAGCAAATTCTGTATTTACTTCACCTTCAACACCCGCAGCCTTGCTCCAAGTTTTAGCTTTATCTTGTTTAGTATAGTAAAAATCAGGGAAAGGTTGTCCGCTTACAAAGTTTTCTTCTTTTCCTTCAGAACCCTCTCGGTAAGAAACAAACATAATTTCATCATACTTTCTTCCAGCAAAAATTGGTGCGGCATCATCAAATTTTGTATTTACATCTTTAAAGTTTTCAATTTTATGACGAGTTGGTTCGTCAATCCACTTTAATGCTAATTCTGCTGATTTTTGTCCGTTAATACCTCTTGGATCATTTGGAGAAGCAATATTGTATGTTTTATAATTATCTATAGCTAACTCAAAATTTTCTAATGCTTTGTAAGAATTTGCTATGTTTAAAAATGCCTCAGGGTTTTTGTCTAAAAAAGCCCCACCTTTTTTTATAACTTTTAAGTACCAGTTTATTGCGTTTGCGTAATCTCTACTTTTTTCGTAAGCTATAGCTGTACGATAAGTAATCAGCATTTTTAATTCGTTATCTTTTTCTTTTTTAAGTGCCAATTTATAATTTTCGATAGCGGCATTCCAGTAACCTTTTTCAAAAGCTTCATTTCCTTTTTCAGTTACTTTGTTTTGAGCTAATAAATTTAAAGTGAACAAAATAAGTGTAATAATTGCGAAATTTTTAAGTTTCATAGTTTTTATATTTTTGATATTTTAAGGTATTAGGGTTTAAAAGTAATAAATTTTTTAATGCTATAAAACTTTTTTTAACAAATTATATGTCTTATCATTTATTTATTCACATTTTCTAGTGATTGGATAACCGTTTTTGTTGCTCCATTATTGGCTTCAAAATACTTATTTAATTTGTTTTGAATTTCAACTTGATTTTTAATAATCCAATTAATTTTATCCAACAAATCATCCTCGTTGCTAATATTAAAAGCACAATTTAGATTAATCAAATCAACTGCCTCTTGAGCTTTGAGGTATTTTGGTCCAAAAATAACTGCTTTACCAAATACATTAGCTTCTAATATATTATGAATCCCTTTCCCAAATCCACCACCAATATAAACCAAAGTTGCATATTTATAAACATACTTTAAAATTCCAATATTGTCGATCATTAAATAATCCGAGTTTTCTAATCGATTTGTTTTGCTATAATACATCCAATTTACTCCATCAAACTTTTTAATATTTCCCTCATTAATTTCATGTGGCGCTAAAATTATCTGAAATTCATTTAAGTTTTTTAAAGCTTTTTTCCAAAGCTCCCAATCCTTTTGCCACATACTTCCTAATACCAGCGTAGGTTTTCGGTTACAAAAATCTTTAATTAATTCAAATTCTTTTTCTTCTTTTGCATTTAAAATTACTTTATCTACTCTAGTGTCACCACTAAGTATTGCATTTAATTTGTGTTTTTTCGCACATTGCAAACTGGGTTCGTTTTGTACTAAAAAAACATTTACTTTTTGCAAGTGCTTTAAAAACCATTTTGCGTAAGACTTAAAATAAAACTGATTAGGCGTAAATAAACAACTAAAATATACTGTTGGGATTTTACGTAGCTGCAACTGATGTAAAAAGTTAAACCAGTATTCGTATTTTACAAAAACAGCTAAAATAGGATGGTAGTGATTTAAAAAAGCGTTTACATTAGCTGGGGTATCAATAGGTAAATAAATAATTTCATTTGCATTTTTATAATTTTGGTGTTTTTCTTTGCCAGATGGCGAAAAAAAACTCAGCAAAATATAAGCGTTTGGGTGGTTAATTTTATATTGAGCAATTACAGGTTCGGCTTGCTCAAATTCTCCGTAGGATGCAGCATGAAACCACACAACATTTTTATTGTTTCTACTATTATTATATTGAATGTTTTTTTGAGCTTTTACCCATAACTTTAATTTAGGATTAAAATAAGCCGCGACTTTTAAAATTTGATATAAAGAGTAAATTCCTAAAGTGTAAAAAAATCGCATAGTTTTTATGATATCATTAAACAAATATACAATTTTAGATATATTTATTTAATATATATTGCCAAAGAAATTATTTGATTTAAATTTGTTACCATGAGTGATATATTAAATACCGATAAAAATAATTTAAGTGATCAGGAGCAAGATTTTGAAAGAGTTTTGCGTCCTAAAACTTTTGACGATTTTGCCGGACAAAAAAAAGTATTAGCCAACTTAACGGTTTTTGTTAAAGCAGCTATGCAACGTGGCGAAGCCTTGGATCACGTTTTATTACATGGCCCTCCCGGATTAGGAAAAACTACCTTGGCTAATATTATTGCCAACGAGTTAAATGTAAGCATCAAATTAGTTTCGGGTCCGATGTTAGATAAACCTGGGGATTTAGCGGGTTTACTTACCAATTTATCCGAAGGGGATGTTTTATTTATCGACGAAATTCATAGATTGAGCCCAGTGGTAGAGGAGTATTTATACTCTGCCATGGAAGATTATAAAATTGATATCATGATAGATTCTGGTCCCAATGCCAGATCTGTTCAAATTGGATTAGAACCT
>JBEEPA010000161.1:0-3522 GCA_041191385.1 Bacteroidota bacterium
AGAGATAACCAAATGGTTAGATTTTAAACGTGTAAAACCATCAAGTAGGGAAAATTACAAAGGTGCAATTGATGAATTAGCAAATGCGATTGCCGAGGGTTATTTATCATTGGATGAAAATTTTAATTTAACATTAAAATTAATTTTTCCAATTACAAACGAAATTTCAACAACGGAATTAGTTTTTAAACCTAGGGTAAAAATTGGAGAAATCCAAAAAGCAATGCAAGGCACTAAATCGGATGATGCGCAAGGTATGATTTTGGCAATCGTTTCATGCTTAACCAACAAACCAAAACAATTAATTAAAGAGTTGGATGTTGAAGATTATGGAATTTGCCAAAATATAGCCCTTTTTTTCATTCCGAAGTAGGCAATTATGATGCAGCAATTCATTCTGTTATAGGCACATATAATTGGACGCCAAAAACTATAGATAGTCTGTATTGTGATGATACAGACTATTTTGGTATATGGTACTATTATTTTGAAATAAAAAGGCAGCAAGAAGAATTAAAAAAAGATACTAAAAAATAATGAGCCAACTTACAGTTAATACAGTATTTGCAGCAGTTGATAAGTTTACAAAGCCAGTAAAGGCAATGGAGCAATCAACTATGAGTTTTGCTCAAAAAGCAACTACCGCTACTGCTATGGCTGAAAGGGGTTTTAGGAAGTTGACAAGTCCTCTACAAAAATTAAATTCAATGTTAGGGGGCTTTGGTTTAGCTTTGGGGGGCGCATTAATTATAGGGAATATTACCACATCATTAAAAGATTATGAAAATGCTATTGCATCCGCAATGGCAATTACTGGTAAAATGACTAAAGAGGAATTTAAACCATACCAAAAAGAAATTGAATTAACTGCAAAAATCACAAGAAAATCAACAACAGATATTGCAAAAGCTTTTGAGATTATAGGTAGTGCTAAACCAGAATTATTAGCAAACGCAGAAGCATTAGGATTAACCACTAAAGCAGCAATTACACTATCTAAAGCATCTGGAGACGATTTACAATCAAGCGCACTATCTTTAACTGGAGTAATGAACCAGTTTTCTTTAGGGGCTGAAAACGCCGAAAGAGTAATGAACGTGTTAGCAGCAGGTTCAGTTGCAGGTTCGGCAAATATTACAAATGTAGCAGAGTCAATGAAAAACTTTGGTTCAGTTGCAGCATCAGCAAATTTAAGTGTAGAGGAAAGTGTTGCATTAGTTGAGGTATTGGGTAAGTTTGGATTATTTGGAGCGGAAGCAGGTACAAAATTAAGAGGTTCAATTTTACAATTACAAAAAGCTAATTTAGGTTATGCAAGTGGGCAATTTAACACAAACGACGCATTAAATGAAGCACAAAAACAAATGAATAAATTATCTACAGCAGCCCAAAAAGATGCTTATTTAATTAAATTATTTGGTGCTGAAAATGTATCTAGTGGTAAAATATTATTAAACAATATCGGTTTATTTAACGAATACACTAAAGCAGTTACAGGAACTAATACAGCAGTTGAACAGGCAAACGTTAAAAGCAATACTTTTAGTGTTAGATTAGAGGAATTACAAAGCAAATGGATTACTTTAATTACTACTAATAATGAAGCTAATCAAGGTATTGGATTAGTTACAAGCGCAATAGTTTTTTTAACTGATAATTTAGAAACCATTATTGCAACAACATTAGTTTTTTTAGGAGTTTTAGCAGCTTATAAAGTAGCTTTAATTGGAGTGGAAATAGCTTTATTCGCCGTTAAAACCGCTACTTTTACTTATAATGTAGTTTTAGGAATATCAAATGCATTGCAAGGTAAATCGGCTTTACATCTTGTTGGTAATACTGTAGCTTACAAAGCGTATAGAGCAACAATATTATTAACCACCGCAGCAACAAGTGCATGGAATGCAGTTATTAAATCTTTAATTTTTGTAACTAAATTATGGACTACTGCTCAATACGCTATAAATGTAGCATTAACAGCGAATCCAATCGGAGCAATAATAATGCTAGTAGTAGCATTAATTGCTGCAATCATATCAATCATTTATTATTGGGATGAATGGGGCAGGGCTTTTGTAGCTTTTTCTGGTCCCGTAGGTATGGTAATAAATTTATTCCAAGAGTTATACGAAAATTGGGATATGATAAAAAAAGCTTTTGAAATGGATGGAATTTTGGGAGGTTTTAAAGCTTTGGGGCAAGTAATTTTATCCGGATTACTTTATCCGTTACAAAAAGTTTTAGAAATAGTTGGATATTTGCCTGATTGGTTGGGTGGTGGATTAGCAACGGACGGCGCAAAAGCAATAGCCGATTTTAGAGCCGATTTAACAGCATTTGAGGAATATCAACCAAAACCCGAAGTAATTAATATGAACAATGAAAGAACTCGTAATTTTGTTGAAACAATCAATAATAATGAACGCCAACAATTAGATGTTAATTTCAATAATATGCCGAATGGGGCAACTGTTCAAAGTAGTGGAGCAAACTTTGTAATGCCTAAATTAACCCCATCATTTAATTTCTAAGCCATGGATTTAAGATTAATAGAAACAGGAAAAGGGGGCGATTTATTATTAAATAGTAATGATTTTTTGTGGGCTTTTAGTTTTGAGAATTTTCCATATATCGGATTATTTGGAGGAAATCCACAACAATCCACCCCACCAATTAGGATTGAAAGTGAACAAAATTTTGATTTTTGGGGTAATGAATTACTAGGCTTAAACTATAATTCACAAACAGAAAATTTAATAAATTCAGTTGGATTAAATTCATCAACAAGGATTTTAATCGAAAATGCAGTTAAGGAAGATTTAAAATTCATGTTAGAATTTGCAGAAATATCTGTAATTGTTAGATTAGTTGGATTGGATGTAATAGAATTAAACATAACTATTGTGCAACCTGATAACGGAGTTGAACGAAAATATATATATTTGTGGGATGGGTTGCAGTTGGTAGAAAATTCTGGAACTGGTGGACAAAACGCGCCAAATTTAGAGGGATTACAAAAAGTTTTACAAATTAATTTATAACCGAAATGGCAAAACCTAAAATTACATACGAAAATAAAGAAGACGTTAAATTATCAAGTTTACCGCGTAAAAATAAGGTAATTGCTACGGATTTAAACGAAATTAAAGAGGTCGTAAATTCTGCAATTGATGATATTGAAACAGTTGAGGGTATATTAAACGTAGCTGTTGAAGATATTGAAGATGCGCAAACTGAATTACAAAGATTAGAAAACGAAAAACAAAACACATTAGTTTCGGGTACAAACATTAAAACCTTAAACGGAGATAGCTTATTAGATTCAGGTAATATAGAAATTATTTCAGAAAATTTAGCTACTAATAATTTAAATTTACCTGCTACAACTGAAAGAACTTTTAATATTCCAAGTGATAGCACATTAGATTTTGGTGCTTTAATGAAATTATATGGTACTGGGATTGTAGATTTTACAAGTGATGTAACTGTTGATAATGTTCAATTTAAGGGTGGTGTTGGTAC
>JBEEPA010000162.1:0-12574 GCA_041191385.1 Bacteroidota bacterium
AAATCTATACGTTAGTTAAAAAAATGAGTAGAAACGAATGTATTAAAAAAATAATTAAAAAATTTAATTTTAATTTTAAAAATCAATACTTTTCAAGAAACATTTCCCATTAATTACTTTAAAATATAGTTTCTCGCCAAAAATTATTGCTCTATTATCCGATGAATGTCCGGCAGGAAAACCTGTAAAAACTGGAATATTTTTGTGTTTAAAGTAATCAAAAATAATTTCGTAAGGATTTTTTCCAAAAGGTAATGCACCATCTTTCATGTCGGTAAAATTTCCTATAATAACACCTGCTAAATCTGTAAACAAATTGTTGCGCTTTAAATTTTGCATCATCCTGTCTACATGATAAAAATACTCCGCTAAATCCTCTAAAAACAAAATGTATTTTCCTCTTTTTAATCCTGAGGAGGAACCTAATAAGCTGTAAATTACCGATAAATTTCCACCAATTACTTCTGCTTCGGTTTCGCCATCTATACATAATTCTGGAAAAGCGGAATTAACTTGATAATTGATTTTTTGATTAAATAATACATTGTAAACACTTTGTAATGCAGCATCTGTATTTTCTTTAAAAAAAACTGGCATACTTGCGTGTAAGGTTGGTAGCTTAAATTTTTGAAATAAATGATTATGAATTACAGTAAAATCGCTAAATCCAACAAGCCACTTGGGATTTTTCGACAAGCCACTAAAATCGATTAAGTCAATAATTCTTGCACAACCATAACCTCCTCTAGCGCTAAATATAACATCAATATCCTCATCGTTTAACATCGTTTGGAAGTCCTTAGCTCTTTCCTCATCCGTTCCAGAAAATAAATATTCACCTGTTCCGATAGTTTTGCCCAATTTCACTTCTAAACCCCAACTTTCAAAAACCTCTATAGCATAGGTAATTTCCTTAAAATCAATTCGTTTTGCAGGAGCAGTAATTCCTACACAATCCCCTGGTTTTAATTTTTTAATTTGCATAATTTACCAAATAAAAACATAAATGGAAATAGAAAAAAATCCAAGTAAAAACCCTGTTAATACTTGCATTGGTGAATGAGCTTTTAAATATAGTCTAGCAAATCCAACTAGTCCGGCAAATACAATAGAAGAAATTAGGTGCGTAAATAATATGGAACTCCAAACATTTAAAACGAAAAACATTCCGCACAAACCGCCTATTCCAATCATATGAGCGCTAATTTTCCATGATAAGGAAATTACTCCTGCCAATAAAATAGATATAACTGCACCTAAAATAAAAATATTTATTACAATCGGGGCTTTAAAATCGGTTAAATCTCCGCTAAAAAAGTAAAATAATACGTACATGAAACCTGTAAATAAAAAAGGATAAGTGCGTTCACGTTTATCCTCCATACTTAAACTGGTTATATAACCAGATTTTTTTAAAATTAATGCAAATAGTGTGGGGGCTAAAAAGGTAAAAGAAAAACACCATATAATAAATAAATATGCATCCCATAAATCTTTCCCATAATTCCATCTACTAAATCCAGGTATTTTATAGGAAAAAAAAAGTAGTAAAACGCCATATGTTGGCATTAATAAAGGGTGTAACAATACTGATATTCGGTGTGATAATCTGTAAATCCAATTAAATCGTAAAGAATTTTGCACCACTTTTTATATTATCTGCGACAATTCGTTTTTCAAATTATCAATTGCTTTAATTTCTATCGGATCAACTTTTCGGTTTTCGGCTATAAAAACAGATACCCAATCCGTCAAATAAACCATATACAACACTTCTTGTAATTCGCTATTACCTTTGGAAGAAATTGATTGAACATCTGATGCATATTGTTTAACAACATCTTTTGTTAAATCCATTCTTTTACTTACTCTTTCATGATCATTTTTGAAATGTAAAAATACCACACTTAAATTTTCGTTTTTTGTAGTCCATCCTACTATTTCATTATGATTCATTTCGGGGAATTTATTACTCCAACACAACTGTTTTGCATTTTCGGCTATTTGCTGACAAAATCTTACTGCTACACCATTGTATTTAGATGAAGAATAAACTACTGCTATTTTATTAGTTAGTTTGTCTGCTAATTTTTTAGCTTCTAATTGAATATCCTCTAAATGTGCATTTAAGTAATCAACTGTTTCTTGAGCTTCTTTTTTCCATGAATCATTAATTAATCCGTAATGCTGAAAAAGAGCATGTTGAGCAATTAAAGAATATGCAAAACACGTGCGTGGTGGAAAACCACTAGGCACTTTTATCCAATTATATTTATTGATAGTGGCTATTTGCGCTACTTCTCCTCCAGAACTTATACAAGCAATTTCACATTTTTTTTCCTGCGCCTGTAAAATACAGGATGAAATTTCTTCGGTATTTCCCGAATATGATGAAACTATCACCAATGTATTTTGATTGGCAAAAAATGGAATATCGTAATCGTTTATTACCGTTACAGGTTTATTAACTTTACTTTCCATTAATTTTGCAATAATTTGCCCTGCAATTCCCGATCCTCCTAAACCACAAATTACTATATTATTAATCTGATTTTTAGCTGGATAAAAAACTGTTGAATCTACAATTTTTAATGCATTTTCAATTTGCCCACTTGTACCTAAAACGTAATCTCTCATAAAAACTCACAGTTGTAATTTTCGAATTTACTAAAAACAATTGAAACAAAAAAAAGTGACAATGATTATATAAAAAATTTCGATAACGTTTTACAGTATAAATATGTTGTGTTATGTAAAAATTATTACCTTTGTCCCCAGATTTTAAAAAAAATGTTGAATTACACTTCCATTTCTTTATCTATCATTAGTATTATAAGGCCCAGGCCCTTATAGGGGGGCTAACTTTTTAGTTCCATACGTTGGAACTGGGTGGATACCCGTTTATCAATTTAATTAATACTAATTTTTACATCGATTTAAAATGACTATAGATATATTGGTTGCCGACGAAACTCATACTAAATATGCGCAAATCATTGTGGATATGATTGAGGATGCGGCAAAAAAAAGAGGAACTGGTATTGCTAAACGTAAACCTGAATATATTGTACAGAAAATGCTAGAAGGCAAAGCTATTATTGCTTTAGAAAATGATACTGTAGCAGGTTTTTGTTACATTGAATCTTGGGGACATGATAAATATGTTGCTAATTCTGGTTTGATTGTAAATGAAACATACAGAGGAGAGGGTTTGGCAAAAAAAATTAAACTAAAAGCTTTTGAATTATCTCGAACCAAATTTCCTAATGCTAAGTTATTTGGCTTAACTACTTCTTTACCAGTAATGAAAATAAATTCGGAGTTAGGTTACAAACCTGTTACTTTTAGTGAATTAACTGATGATGAAGATTTTTGGAAAGGTTGTCAGAGCTGTGTTAATTATGATATTTTAACCCGAACCAATCGTAAGCATTGTTTATGTACTGGTATGTTAATGGATCCTAACGCTCCAAAAAAAGATTAATTTGTATCAAATTCATAAACAAAAATTGTACTTTTGCCCAACTTTATTTAAGTTGGGTTTTTAATTTTATATAATTATTAATATGAAAAAAGTTGTTTTAGCATATAGCGGTGGTTTAGATACTACTTACTGTGTAAAATATTTAGCAGATAAAGGCTATGAAGTTCATGCGGTACTAATTGATACTGGTGGATTTACACAAGAAGAATTGGATAGGGTTGAAAAAAGAGCAAATTCTATTGGTTTAGCTTCTTATAAATGTATTAACGTAACACAAGATTTTTACCAAAAATGCATTAAATATTTAATTTTTGGTAATATTTTAAAAAACAATACTTATCCTTTAAGTGTAAGTGCTGAAAGGATTTTTCAAGCTGTTGCTATTGCAAAATATGCTAAAGAATTAAAAGCGGATGCTATTGCGCATGGCAGTACGGGTGCTGGTAACGACCAAGTGCGTTTTGATATGGCTTTTCATATTATTTATCCGGAGGCAGAAATTATTACGCCTATTCGTGATAATAAATTATCTCGTGAAGAAGAAATAGCATTTTTACAAAAACATGGTATCGAAGGGAATTGGGAAAAATCATTATATTCTGTAAATCAGGGTATTTGGGGAACAAGTGTGGGTGGTAAAGAAACTTTAACTTCGGATAAATTTTTACCAGATAGTGCTTTCCCTTCGCAAGTAACCGAATTTGAACCCAGCGAAGTTACTTTAACATTTGAAAAAGGTGAGTTTGTGGGGTTAAACGGACAAAAAATGGCTCCAGTTGATGCTATTCATGCCTTAAATAAATTAGGTAGTAAATATGGAATTGGTAGAGATATTCATGTGGGCGATACAATTGTAGGTATCAAAGGTAGGGTAGGTTTTGAGGCTTCTGCACCATTAATCATTATTAAAGCTCATCATACTTTAGAGAAACATACTTTAACTAAATGGCAATTATATTGGAAAGAGCAATTAGCAAACTGGTATGGTAATTTATTACACGAAGGTCAATTTTTAGATCCTGTTATGAGAAATATTGAGGCGTTTTTAAAGGATACCCAGCAATTTGTAACTGGTGATGTTAAAGTAAGATTAAACCCTAACTATTTCCAAGTTTTAGGTATAAGTTCTGTTCATGACTTAATGAATAGTAATGCCGCTAAATACGGTGAAACTAACACTTTATGGGAAGGAAATGATGTAAGAGGTTTTTCTAAAATAGCAGCTGTTCAAAATATTATTTTTAACAAAGTGAACGGTGGAATTTTAGAAAATTAAAATTTTACACCAATTTTTAACATCACTAATTGCGTTAAAGCTTTTGCATTTTAAATAAAAATATTTAGCTTTGTAACTCAATTATCAATAGTATTAACTATTTAACACTGCATAAAATGAATGTAAATGTAATTGTAGAGTTTTTAAAAGCATTTTTTTACAAAACTTTTGAAATTTTACCTGTAATTGGTAACTCTTTAAACTATTTATACATTGTAATATTATTTGTTTTATTTGTTTATTGGCTATCGGTTTTAGCTAAAACGCAAAAAAACGAAAGACAATATAGATAATAAAATACTTATTCCTCAATAAAAAAGGTACTTCTGATGAATAATCGAAGTACCTTTTTATTTTATAGCGCATACATGTTACAGTTTTTTTTTAGATTTTTTTTATTAGGATTAATAGGTTCTTTTTCGCTTATTGCGCAAAACAACACTTTATTATATCAGTTAAAAAAAAGCGGACACAAAGATATTTATCTTTTTGGTACTATTCATGTAGCTAAAAATGAGTTGTTTACTATTAATCAGTCATTAAATTCGGTTTTAAATAAAGTTGATAGCGCTTACTTTGAAATTATTCCGAATGAAATAGAAATGATGCAAGCTATACAACCGTTTTTAAATCAATCCGATTCCGTTGCGTTAAAAAATTATTTGAATCCTCAACAAAAAAAGATGGTTTCTAAGTTTTTAATCCAACATTTTGGAAACGATAAATTTATCAATTTTCATCCTTTGGTGATTAATTTGTCTATTCCTCAAACCTTTTATTCAAAAACAGATTCAAAAGCAATGGATGCGTATTTTATGGAGAAAATGGAAAAAAATAAAATAGGAGTAGGGCAGTTGGAAAGCATTCAATATCAATTAGATTTACTTAATAAAAGACCAATATATCAGCAGATTAACGAAGTTTTAAATACTATAGAAAATTACGAAAAACATAAAAATGATTTACAAAAACTGTTTGATATTTATGCTACTCAAAGTTTAGATAATATTTATGATTTTATGCTTCAAGAAATGAATACTGATGAAAATCAATCTTTTTACGTGGAAGTATTGCTAAATAAGAGAAATAGGGAAATGGTTAAAAAAATTCATACTTTATCTAAAAAGTCGATGAACATTTATTTTGTAGGAGCTGCACATTTACCGGGTCAAGATGGAATTTTAAATTTGTTGCAACAACAAGGTTTTACTATTACTCCGCTAAAATAATTGCTATTTTTGATAAACATTTAGCATAAAGTTTACATAAATACATTAAATTTGTTTTATTGATTAAAAAATTATCTGTGATTAATTTCGAAAATACATTTTTAAACGATTTAAATTTTAGTTCAAAAAGGGAATTTTTGTTGGTTAACCAACAAGGAACCGTTTGTAACACTACTATTTCGTTTTTAAATACTCGAAAATATCATGGAATCTTTGCTAAAAGATTACCTAGTTTAAGTGATTTTAATCATATTTACATTCACAGTATCGAGGAAGTTGTTTCTGTAAACAATCAAAATTTTGAGTTGGCTTGTAAAAATTATGTTTCGCAAATTCAACCGAAAGGATATCAATATTTACAAAATTTTAAATGGGACAAAAATCCAACTTGGACATATAAGTTAAATGATGTTGAGCTTAAAAAACAAATTGTTTTAGATTCTGAAACAAATAGTTTATACATTTCATACACAAACACAAGTAATCAAAATATAGATTTAGAAGTTTATCCTTTTTCATCTTTCAGAGAAATTCATCAACTTACTTTTGCAAATCCTTTAAATGATTTAAAAATTCACGAAATAGATAACGGATTTGCTATTAAACAGTATCCAACACACGATACAATTTATTTACAGTGGAATAAAAATATAGATTTTCATCCGTTAAACTATTGGCACTATAACGTAGAGTATTTTGAAGAAAAAAACAGAGGCTATAATAGTATAGAAGATGTATATATTTGCGGAAAATTTAAATTAAATATAGAAGCAAACGAAACAGTTACTTTACGAATTACTGATGAAATTTTAAACTCCAATTTAATTACTGATGATGTTATTAGAATAAATAATAACACGAAAGATATTTTAAATCAGGAGGATGCACTTACTTTCTCGGCAAAACAGTTTATCTCCAAAACACCCAATAAAGGTTTCGAAATTTGCGCTGGTTTCCCATGGTTTGGCAGATGGGGAAGAGATACTTTTTTAGCTTTACCAGGATTAATGTCAGGTTTAAATGAGCACAATTTTGCTTTTGATGTAATTGATGCCATGGTAAAAGATTTAAAAAATGGATTATTTACCAATATTGGTATTGGTGGAAGGGCTAAGTATAATTCTGCTGATGCATCTTTATATTTTTTTTGGACCTTACAACACTTAAGTGAGCGTACATCTAAAAAATTGATTTGGGAAAAATATCAAAATGCGATAAAAAATATTTTAAGTTCCTATAAAAATGGAACCATTTACAATATTCATTGTTCTGATAATGGGTTGTTGTACGCTGGTGATGAAGGAGTTGCTTTAACTTGGATGGATGCTGTTATTGGTGATTTTGTTGTTACGCCACGAAGAGGTTGGGCAGTGGATTTAGTAGCTTTGTGGTACAATGCTATTTGTTTTTCGTTGGAATTAGCATCTGAAGTAAATGATTTGGATTGGGTGAATGAATGGAAAGATTTGCCGAATGAAATACAAACAAACTTTGAACAAATGTTTTGGGATGAGGATAAAAAATATTTAGCAGATGTGGTTACTCCAAATAATACTGACTGGAGTTTGCGTCCTAATCAGATTTTTGCACTATCTTTACCTTATCCTTTAATTAGAGACAAAAAAGCAGAGTTATCACTTGATACAATCACTAAACATTTGCTAACTCCCAAAGGACTCAAAACACTATCCGCAAACCATACCAATTACAAAAGTAAATACGAAGGCGGACAAATTGAAAGAGATTTGAGTTATCATCAAGGTATTGTTTGGCCTTGGTTATTAGGTAATTATGCTGATGCTTTAATTAAAGTGTATGGTGAAAATTGCTTGGAAAACTTAAAAATCATTTGGCTTAATTTTGAGGAAGATATGTATGAAAGTGGTTTATATTCTATTTCCGAAATTTATGATGCCGAAGAACCTTACTTACCCAAAGGTACCATTTCGCAAGCATGGAGTGTAAGTGAAGTGTTACGAATAAAAAAAATGATTGACCAATTTGAAAAAAGTTAAACAATGAGTAAAAAAACTAAAGTTTTAATGTTTGGCTGGGAATTTCCTCCTGAAATTTCTGGTGGATTAGGTACAGCTTGTTATGGTTTAGTAAGCGGATTGATTGAAAATAACGTTGATGTTTTATTTGTTGTACCTAAATTATTTGGTAAGGAGGATACTCAAAAATTTAGATTGTTAAATGCTACTGAAACTGAGGTGGATTTTGGATCAGAAAAATTTCGAAAAAACATTCAGAAAGCGCAACATTTACAAATCAATTCAAATATTTTACCATATGTTTCACCTGATGAATATGGTAAACCTACTCAGTTTTCTTTTGACAAAATAAATGAATACGGCGAAAATTTTCGTGCAAAATTTAGTTTTAATGGCGGTTATGGTCAGGATTTATTGGCGGAGGTTTCTAAATATGCTTTAGTGGCTATGCAAATTGCTGCTGATAATGATTTTGATATCATACATGCTCATGATTGGTTAACCTATCCAGCTGCAATTATGGCAAAGGAAATTAGTGGAAAACCTTTAGTGGTTCATGTACATGCTACCGAATTTGATAGATCGGGCGAACATGTAAACCAAGCTGTGTACGATATGGAACGCCGTGGTGTGCACGCTGCGGATAGAGTAATTTGTGTGAGTAGATTAACGCGAAGAATTGTGATTAACCGTTATGGTGTTGATCCAAGTAAAGTTTTTGTGGTACATAATGCGGTGGAGCCTCGTGAAAAAAAAGTGTATCCCGAAAAAGCTTTAAAAGATAAAAAAATCGTTACGTTTTTAGGTAGAATTACTTTCCAAAAGGGCCCTGATTATTTTGTGGAGGCCGCTAAAAAGGTATTAGAAAAAATGCCTGATGTACATTTTGTAATGGCAGGAAAAGGTGATATGTACTTGGGTTTGGTAGAGCGTGTTGCTCAATTAAAAATTAGTAATAGGTTCCACTTTACAGGGTTTTTAAATCATTTTGAAACCAACAATCTATATGGTATGTCGGATATTTATATCATGCCATCTGTTTCTGAGCCTTTTGGAATTACACCTTTGGAAGCAATGCGTACAGGAGTACCTGTAATCATATCTAAACAATCAGGTGTTTCTGAAGTTCTTGAAAATGCTATTAAAATTGATTTTTGGGATGTGGATGCATTAGCAAATTGTATTATTGGTTTGTTAGAATATCCCGAATTGGCAAAAAAATTAGCCGAAGAGGGGGCTAAAGAGGTAGAAAATATGAAGTGGGAATACTCTGCTTTACGTGTAAATGAGGTGTATAACGATGTGTTGTACAAATAGTACTAAGTTTAAATTTTAATTGTATGCAAAATATTTGTTTATATTTTCAGGTTCATCAACCTATGCGTTTAAAACCGTACAGGTTTTTTAATATTGGTAGTGAGCATAATTATTTCGACGACCAAGCTAATCGAGAAATTTTAAACAAAGTGGCGCAAAAATGCTATTTACCAACAAATGCTTTGCTTTTAAAAATAATCAAACAAAATCCCGAATTTAAAGTAAGTTTTTCTTTATCTGGAATTGTTATCGATCAATTAGAATTGTATGCGCCAGAAGTTTTAGAAAGTTTTAAATTGTTGGCTAAAACTGGTAATGTTGAATTTTTGGCTGAAACTTATGCACATTCTTTGTCGAGTATTAAAAGTTTTGATGAATTTAAATTTCAAGTGGAATTACACAGTGCTAAAATCCTAGAATTATTTAATCAAAATCCTACTACTTTTAGAAACACCGAATTAATTTATGCCGATTATATAGCGCAATGGGTTGAAAAATTAGGTTTTAAAACAATTTTAACCGAAGGCGCCGACAAGTTTTTACAATGGCAAAGTCCTAACTATTTATATAAAAGCGAGGCTGCACCTAGTTTAAATTTATTACTAAAAAACTATCGCTTAAGTGATGATATTGCATTTAGATTTTCGGATAAAAATTGGAGTGAGGCGCCGTTAACTGCGGAAAAATATAATACATGGTTGAATAATATTGATTCCTCTCATCAAATCGTTAATTTATTTATGGATTACGAAACTTTTGGTGAACATCAGTGGGAAGATACTGGAATTTTTGAGTTTTTAGAAACCTTACCTCAATTGGTTATTCAATCTAAAAAATTTAGTTTTATTACTCCATCTGAGGCAGATAAAAATCATACAGCTGTAAATAATTTAAGTATTCCTTACATTATATCTTGGGCAGATACTGAGCGTGATTTATCTGCTTGGTTGGGCAATCCTTTTCAGGATGATACTTTTGATAAATTGTATAGTTTGGAGGAAAAAATGAAACAAGTTAGTGATGAAAAATTAAAAAAGGATTGGTTGTATTTACAAACTAGTGATCATTTTTATTATATGTGTACCAAACATTTTGATGATGGTGCTGTTCACAATTATTTTAATCCATTCGGAAATCCTTTTGATGCCTATATAGTTTATACAAATGTATTAACCGATTTTGAAAACAGAATAAATCAACATTTAAAAATTGAAGCGCAACCTAATGCGGATATAAGCGGTTGTATCAATCATTTTAAAAACTTTTTACCAAAAGGATATACAATTTAATAAAAAAACACCTAAAAGCTTATTAGGTGTTTTTTGGATTAGATTTTTTTATTTCTTTGTTGAAACATCAAATACATTTTCGTTAATTGACGGATAATTTTCTTCTAAAAATTTAATAAATCCTTTTGCTACAGGGGATAATTTTTTCTGTTTTAACCAAACTAATCGCCAATAGGTTTTTAGAGGTAAATTTTGGTGTGGATGAATTTTTATAATTTTTTCTTTTAATTCGTATCGCATTCCTAATATAGGCATAATGGAGCATCCGTAACCAGAACATACCATTTGTTTTACAGCTTCATTAGAAGTAAGTTGTATGATTTTAGATGGTACAATACCATTATCCAATAAAAATTTTTCCATTTGCTTACGTGTTGCAGAACCTTCTTCTCTTACTACAAAAGGAATAGTTGCTAAATCTATATTTTTAATTTTACTTGAGGTAAATAAATGTAAATTATTTTCTACTAAAATCATTTCCTCAGTTTCCATATCTGTATTATCAATTGGTAAGGAAATAAAAGCAAAATCAATTTGGTTATTTAATAACATTTGTACAACTTCATCTCTGTTACTTACCATCAATTGAAAATCAATACTTGGATGATTTTCTAAAAAACTACTTAAATAATAGGGTATAATATATTTACCTGTAGATGCAGAAGCAATTTTTAGTTTACCGGATAACAAACCTTTATAATCGTTACAAGTGTATTGTATTTCTTCAAATTCCGCTAATATTCTTTTTGCAATTTCGTAAATATTGTACCCAAAATCAGTGATAAAGATTCTTCTGTTTACAATTTCAGTTAAAGGTAAATCAAACTGATCTTGTAGTTTTTTTAACTGAATACTTACCGCTGGCTGGGTCATAAACAATAAATTTGCTGCTTTGGTAACACTTTTAGTTTCTACAATTTTCGCAAAAACATTTAATTGATGTATAGTATAGTTCATAAGTTATTATTTATGACAAATGTAATAAAAATAAATTTTCAAACATGAATAATTCGTTTTAATTTTGAACAAAAATAAAGGCTATGGAAAATATAAGTTATCAACTCGCAAGTTCTTACATGGAAGAATTAAAGTTAACAGATAAATTAATGGTTATTCCAGCTGTTAGAAAAAAGAAATTAATTGGATTCGATGCTGTTTTATTAGAAAATGATATTGAATTAGAACTAAGCCATAAGCTAGATAAAATTTGTGGAGATTTGTTCGAAGTTAAATTACAAAAACAATCTTATAACCAAACAAAAGTAATTGTAAAAGCTCATAAACATATAATTGACAACGGCGGAGTGTTTTATAAATCCATACTTTCTGTTCTAAAGGATTTTGTGAACGAAGGGATTTATTTTTACTCTATTCACAACATCTACTCTAAGTAAGCTTAGAGTAGATGTTTTAAGTTTAACTTTAATGTTTGTGCGTAATTAAAAATAACTTCTTGAGTTAATTTTTTTTCTTGATTTACTCTTAATAAAACTGGTAATTGAGTATATTTTTCGATATAATTTTCGCCAGATTTATTGCGCTCTCCATTAAAAATTAAGCCTAATATTTTAATGTTATTCGTTTTTAAAATTTCAAAAGTTAATAAAGTATGATTTATACTTCCTAAATAATTTTTAGAAACAATAACTACTGGTACATTAAGTTGTTTAATTAAATCCAAAACTGTTTGGGTATTATTTAAAGGCACCAATACACCTCCAGCTCCTTCAATAATTAAATGGTTATCTGTTTTTGGTAAATGGATTTTATTTAAATCAATCTCAACACCATCAATTTCTGCCGATGTATGCGGTGAAAAGGCTTGAGTTAATAAATATTTTTCGTGATGAAAATTTGTTTTTTCATTACTAATTAAATTTTTTACGGTATCTCTATCTAATTCATCTAAGTTGCCTGATTGTAAAGCTTTAAAATAATCTGCTTGTAAAGCTTCGGTAAAAATTGCATATACAATTGTTTTCCCT
>JBEEPA010000163.1:0-5672 GCA_041191385.1 Bacteroidota bacterium
GAAAAAAGAAATATAATAACAGAATACTTAATAGTTGATATGCTATTAGAAATTGCTCAAAAGAAAAAAAAGTTAAATGAAATCAATAAAAATGTTCTTAAATCATACATCAACAAACTACCAGGTGAATTTGAATTTAATTTTGGCAAATGTGTTGAAAAAGTTGATTGTTTAACAGAACAAAAATCTAATACATTAATCGAGAAAAACAACGATTTTGAACTGTATTATGATTTAACATTTGGAAAAGAATATTATACTGCAATCCTCTACAGAGAAGATTCGAAAATTTGGATAACCTTAAAAGAAAATAAAAAAGATGAAGATTACGGATTTCCAATCTTATTGGCAAATCCTAAAATGCAAAGCTATTACTTTAGTTCAAAAGGATCTTTTGCTAAATACCTAAACAACCAATTAATATACAGTGATGGAAAATTCGATTTTCCAAAAAAATACTCCCCAAATAATGAATACATTACATACAAAAACAACAACTATATATATGTTTTTATTGAATTAGAAAAAAAGGAAAACAATTGGTGGTTAGGGGCTATTTACCTAATAATTATTTGTTTAACTTTATACTACATATATCAGTTAGTGATATTACAAAATACTTCAACGCAAAATTTCCGATTTAAAATTCAGTTTAGCATCCTTATTCTAATAGTTTTTGCCATAGGAATTATAGCTTTAGGTAGTATCTATATTCAAAAAAAACAACAAACACAAAACCTACAAAAAAACCTACTAAACAATGTTACATTAGTTGGAAATAGTATTGAGAATAAAATAAATGTAGTAAATTCTTTAGATGATTTACAATACAATTATTTACAAAAATTAATCGAAAACCTTGGCGAAAATTACACCTCAGATATTAATTTATATGACACAAAAGGTTACTTAATTAATACAACAAGAGAACAACTGTATGATAAAGGTATACTGTCTCAATACATTCACCCTGTTCCATTTGAAAAAATTAAATATCAAAATGTAAAATCATATATCCAGTTAGAACAAATTGGAAAAAAATTAAACTATTTTTCGGCTTATCAAGGAGTTTATAATGATCAGAAAAAACTAATTGGAATAATTCATGTTCCATATTTTACCGAAACCAAAGAATTTAACAACGACATCAATGAATATATTTTATCCATTATTAATATTTACATTCTATTGATAATTATAGCTTTAATTACTGGATACATTATAGCGCAAAAAATTACAGAACCTTTGAAAATATTATCCAATAACTTAAAAAATTTACAATTAAACAATTTGAATCAGCAGTTAAAGTGGAATACCAATGATGAAATAGGACAGTTGATAAAACAATACAATTCAACCTTAGAAAAATTAGAGTTGAACATTAAAAAATTAGCTCAAAAAGAAAGAGAAAGTGCTTGGAGAGAAATGGCCCAACAAGTTGCTCATGAAATTAAAAACCCCTTAACACCCATGAAATTAAGTATGCAGCATTTTTTAATGCGTTGGGATGATATGGATGAAGAAACTAAAAATATAAAATTTAAAGATGTGGCTAAAAACATGATTGAACAAATGGATCAGTTGGCTGCCATCGCTTCGGATTTTTCATCTTTTGCAAAAATTAACGAAGGAAAAAAGGAAACCATACTTTTAGATGAAGTTTTAAATAATGTAATTAGTGTTTTTAACACCAACGATATCATTGAATATGTAAACGAAAATGACCATTCGTATGTAAACGGAAATAAAAACGAGCTAAACAGGGTGTTTACCAATATTTTACAAAATGCTATTCAGGCGGTTTCGGATCAGGTAAAACCTCAAATTTATATGCATAAAAAAATTTCTGATCAATTTATCGAAATTACGATTCGTGATAATGGAAATGGAATTCCTTTGGATATTCAACACAAAATATTTATCCCAAAATTTACCACCAAAAATTCGGGTTCGGGTTTAGGTTTAGCTATGGTTAAACAAATCGTAGATTTTCATGAGGGAAAAATATATTTCGAAACCTCACCCAATGGTACAACTTTTACAATTTTATTGCCTAAAGTTTAATCCAAATCGTATTTAGTCGTCGTATAACTTAAATTATAATAACTTGATTTGCAATATTTAACGTATAAATAACGCAGTTTATATAGAATATTAAATGGATATTGTTATTTTTGCCTTTCATTTTTGGTTATCAAATCTATAAACTATGGCAAAAGCAAAAGTAAAAACTGCATCAAAATCTAAATATTCCAAAGAAGATTACTTGAAGTGGTATGAGCAAATGACTTTAATCAGAAAATTTGAGGAATCTGCTGGACAAAATTATGTGCAACAAAACATCAAAGGGTTTTGTCATTTATACATCGGTCAAGAAGCATTAGTAACTGGTGCAGAACACGTAACAACATTAAACGATAGCGTAATTACAACATACAGAGATCACTGCCACCCCATCTTAAGAGGAATGCATCCAAAATATATTATGGCAGAGTTATTTGGAAAGGTAACTGGTTGTTCTAAAGGTAAAGGTGGTTCTATGCATATGTTTGATAAAGAACGTAACTTTTATGGCGGACATGGTATCGTAGGTGCTCATATTCCTTTAGCTGCTGGTTTAGCTTTTACCTATAAATATCAAGGTACTAAAAATGTAAGTTTGTGTTACATGGGTGATGGTGCAGTTAGACAAGGTGCTTTTCATGAGGCTTTAAATATGGCAATGACGTGGAAGTTACCTGCGATTTTTATAATCGAAAACAACCAATACGCAATGGGAACATCGGTAGAAAGAACTTCTAATGTTACAGAATTATACAAATTAGGAAGTGCATACGAAATGCCATCTTTTTCTGTTAATGGTATGCGGGTAGAAGATGTAGCAGATGCTATTGAAGAAGCAGTTGATAGAGCAAGAAGAGGCGACGGACCAACTTTGTTAGAGATGAGAACATATCGATACAAAGGTCATTCTATGTCGGACCCAGCAAAATATAGAACCAAAGAAGAATTAAACGAATATAAAGATCAGGACCCTATTATTGCAGTAAAATCAGTTATTGTAGAAAACAATTATGCTACTGAAGCAGAATTAAAAGCAATTGATGATAAATGTAAAGCAATTGTAGAGGAATCTGTTCAATTTGCACACGAATCTCCATTCCCATCTGATGATGAAATTTATACAGATGTGTACGAAGAAGAAAATTATCCATTCATTAAAGAATATTAAACTATAGATTATGGCTGAAATTGTAAAAATGCCAAAGCTAAGTGATACAATGACTGAAGGAGTTGTAGCAGAATGGCATAAAAAAGTTGGTGAGTTTGTAGAATCTGGTGAGTTATTAGCCGAGATTGAAACCGATAAAGCTACCATGGAATTTGAATCTTTCCAAGAAGGTACTTTATTACATATTGGTGTGCAAAAAGGTGGAACTGCTCCGGTGGATAGTATTTTAGCTATTTTAGGAGAAAAAGGTGAAGATATTAGCGCATTGTTAAATCAAACCGCAGCACCTGCGGCTGTAGTTGCTGAAGCTAAAATTGAAGCGCCAGTTGTTGCCGCTGCTCCTGTTGCTAGCAATGGAGCTTTAGAGGAATTAAAGCAAAAAGCATCTGGAATTAAAGCCGAAATTGTTAGAATGCCTAAATTAAGTGATACCATGACGGAAGGAGTGGTGGCTGCTTGGCATAAAAATGTGGGAGATAGTGTGAATTCGGGCGAATTATTAGCTGAAATTGAAACAGATAAAGCTACCATGGAATTTGAATCTTTCCAAGATGGTGTTTTATTATACAAAGGTGTAGAACAAGGCGGAAGCGCGCCTGTGGATAGTATTTTAGCTATTTTAGGCGAAAAAGGTGCTGATTTTAATACTTTAATCGAATTAGAAAAATTAGCTAGCTCTACTGCATCTACTCCAAAAATTGAAACTCCTGTAGTAGAAAATAAAAAAGAAAGTATAGTTGTTGAACAAAAAGTAGCTGCAAACAATGCTGCTCCAGCTGCAAGTAACAAAGCTGCTAAAGCACCTGCTGTAGTAGGAAAAGTAATGGCATCGCCTTTGGCTAGAAAATTAGCAGAAGACAGAAAATTACCTTTACATTTAATTCCAGGATCGGGAGATCACGGAAGAATTGTAAAAAGAGACGTAGATAATTTTGTGGTGGGTGGTAGCTTGTACAATGCTCAAGAAAACTTTAGCGAAGCACCTGTTTCTCAAATGCGTAAAGTAATTGCTAAACGTTTAAGCGAATCTTTATTTACAGCACCACATTTCTATTTAACTTTAGAGATCGATATGGACAATGCAATTGGTGCGCGTAAAGCATTAATTGAAGCCGATGGTGCAAAAATATCATTTAATGATATGGTAATTAAAGCTTGTGCTAAGGCACTTAAAAAACATCCAGTGATTAATTCTAGTTGGTTAGGCGATAAAATCCGTACTAACGAACATGTTCATATTGGTGTAGCCATGGCAGTTGAAGAAGGATTATTAGTTCCTGTAGTTCGATTTGCAGATCAAAAATCTTTGGCAGATATTTCTTCTACAGTAAAAGAATATGCAGGTAGAGCAAAAGATAAAAAATTAACCCCAGAGGATTGGGCTGGTAATACTTTTACTATTTCCAACTTAGGGATGTTTGGTATCGAAGAATTTACAGCAATCATTAATCCACCAGATGCTTGTATATTAGCAGTTGGAGGAATTAAACAAGTGCCAGTAGTTAAAAATGGTTTAGTAGTACCGGGTAATATCATGAAAGTTACTTTATCATGTGATCACCGTGTAGTAGATGGTGCAACAGGTGCAGCGTTTTTACAAACCGTAAAAAACAACCTAGAAAATCCAGTTTTGTTATTTTAAAAAAAATTCAAAATACAAATAAAAGGGTGTTGTCCAGTTGGGTAACACCCTTTTTTGTATAAGATAATCTTACGAAGTAAATTGTGATACCAAAATAACATAAGGCTTGTTTTAATTTTTAATTGGTATAACTGTAAATTTTAGGTTTTAAGCAGGTAATGGATTTATGTGAATTTGCCCTCCAACAGCTTTTAGAACTTTTATAATGGTGGAAAATTGAGGTTTTGAACCTTTTGATAATGCTTTATACAAGCTTGGTCTGCTCATGCCAGTTTCTTGTGCAATTTTAGTCATGCCAATAGCTTTTGCAATATGCCCAATTGCTGTAACAATTTCATCTTCATTACCTTCTTCTAATACAGCATTTAAATATTCAGCAATCATTTCGTTATTATCCAAGTAATCCGCAATATCAAATTTTGATGTTTCCATTTTTTATTTTTTCCCAAATACTTTTATCTTTTTCAATAAATTACATTAACCTAAATTGTATCCATTTAGATACAATTATAGGTTAGATAATTGAAATAAAAAACTAGAAATGATACGATTTGATACGTTTATATTTGATTTTGAAACGAAAAACTAGGGACTAGTGTCCCTTTTAATTCATTTTTATTTGAAAAAATACTTTTGTACAGGTGTCTGTCCCTCGTTATTCTTCTAATTCCTGCAGTATTATCAACTAGCTTCTGTTGAATATGAACAATATCATTAACACTTAAAAATCCTTGTTTTTTCACAAGATCGTAACCTTGAAATATAGCTTTACGATAATTAACAACCTCCTTAGTTTCT
>JBEEPA010000164.1:0-4103 GCA_041191385.1 Bacteroidota bacterium
TATATATCAATATTTTACGCTTAAAATTTTGTATTAATTAAAGCCAAAACTGTATAAAATTTATTGGTTTTGGCTTTTATTAATCTGATTTTTATTTTTACCTTCTTCAGATTTTTCAACAAAAGTGTACTGAATAGAATGGATGTTTTTTTGAGTGCTTGATACATTAATTGAGTGAGAAATTATATCTTGTTGTAGGTCGGGATTAGGAGTTAAATAAATGATTTTATCATCCTCTAAAATTTTATTTTCCTCCGTATTCATCCAGTATTCTTTTCCGAATTTTTCTTCTAAGAGGGTTAGGTCGTCGTTGATGGGGTGGGGAATGTTTTGAGGACCTTCGGGAAGGAAAAATATACTTAGGATAAAGCCCCAAATTAATCCCATTAAATGTCCTTCCCAAGAAATGGTTTTTTCTATAGGGAAAATTCCCCAAATAATACTTCCGTAAATAAAGATGATTAATAAACTAATAGCAATCAATGGTTTAAATTGACGGATTAAACCGCTAAGGGTTAAAAAAGAAAATAAACCATAAACAATTCCGCTAGCACCAATATGCATAGCATTTCTACCAAAAGTCCACAACCAAAATCCGCTACCTAAATAAATCCAAAGCACCACTTTTATTGCCAATTTTTGGTAATACATCCATAAAATTGTACCTAAAAACATTAGCGGAACAGCGTTAGAAAATAAATGACCCCAATTACCGTGGTAAAAAGGATGTAAAAATAAACCCCATAAACCCCTGCCTTGCCTTGGGATTATACCTAAAACAGGAATCTCTGTCCAAACCCACCGAATA
Source organism: Bacteroidota bacterium (assembly GCA_041191385.1). Lineage (GTDB taxonomy): Bacteria > Bacteroidota > Bacteroidia > Flavobacteriales_C > JBEEPA01. The sequence continues at coordinate 809 of JBEEPA010000164.1, forward strand.
ATATGAAACAAAAACAATATGCCCACAAAAATTATGGGCGCAAAAGCATATTGGTACAACCAAATTTGTATTGGTTTAGTTTTAATCATTTTATTTGTATTTCCCTACAACCACAGAAGCAATATGTCCGCCAAAACCAAAAGTATTACTTAAAGCATAATTTACAATTTTATGTTGTGCTTTTTGTAAAGTGTAATCAAAATCATTTACAAAATCAGGATCCACTTCTTGTGTATTAATTGTTGGCGGAATGGTATCGTGTAAAGTAGCTAATACACAAGCAATCGCCTCAATAGCACCTGCAGCACCTAATAAATGCCCCGTCATGGATTTTGTAGCACTAATATTTAAAGTTGGATTAGCACCAAACAAACGTTTAATGGCAATAAGTTCGCTTTTATCCCCCAAAGGAGTAGAGGTTGCGTGTGCATTTACATAATTAATATCCGAAGTACTTAAACCTGCATCAAGTATAGCCTCTTGCATACCCAAAAATGCACCTTCACCATCGGGATGAGTTCCAGTTAAGTGATATGCATCCGCAGCCATACCACCACCTAAAACTTCGCCAAAAATAGTTGCTCCACGTTGTATGGCATGATTTAATTCCTCTAAAACCAAAGCACCAGCACCTTCGCCCATTACAAAACCATCGCGGTTTACATCAAAAGGTTTACTGGCACTTTCGGGATTTTCGTTATTGGTAGATAATGCTTTTGCGGCATTAAAACCGCCAATTCCCGATTGGGAAATAGGTGCTTCGGAACCACCTGTAATAATCATATTAGCTTTTCCCCATTTGATATAATTAAATGCATCAATAATAGCAGTTGTGGAAGTAGCACAAGCCGAAATAGTGGTGAAATTTACCCCACGTAAACCATATTTTATAGAAATAATCCCTGATGCAATATCCGCAATAGTTTTAGGGATAAAAAACGGATTAAATTTAGGTGTTCCATCTCCTTTTGCAAACTCCATTACCTCGTCCTGAAAGGTTGTCATTCCGCCATTTCCTGAGCCCCAAATTACACCAATTTTATTTTTATCGAGATTATCGAAATTAATTTCCCCATTTTTTAAAGCCTCTTCTACAGCAACTAATGCGTATTGTGTAAAAGGATCGTAACGACGTGCTTCGGATTTCGGAATAAAATCATCCATATTAAAATTCTTTAACTCACAAGCAAATTGAGTTTTAAATTTTTCAGAATCAAACTTTGTGATTTTTGCAGCTCCGCTCTCGCCAAGTGTAAGGTTTTTCCAAAAATCGTTTAGATTATTTCCAATAGGTGTTAAAGCACCCAAACCAGTAACTACAACTCTCTTCATATAATTTTTTTATTAAAGGTAATAGATAAATGTTTGTAATAAGGTAATTTAAGTTACTGAAAAATTAAGTTTTTACCAATTGTATGCATGCAGTTTTTTTAACCAATAAGGAAATAATAGTAGATAGATTAAAAAAAACACACCCCATGAGGCACTTAAAAATAGAGCAAGTACACTTAAAATGAGTAGTATAGAAAATACGATTATACTGGAGAGTAATAAAATACTAAGTTGGTAATCCGAATCGTTAATTTTATGAATTAATTTTTTAATGCACCAATTTACAGGAAAAAACAAGCAATGAATCCAGAATATTTTTTTAACTTTTGGTAACTCGTCGTGATAATTGTGTTTTAAATTACCAATTGTATTGTTAAAAGTTTTGGGAAAAGTAGAAATTAAACCCCTAAAAAAGTTTTTAATTATAGGATATTTTGGCGAAAGCTGAATGAGGTTATCGGTGAATATCTGTTGAATTTTTTCGTTAAATAATCTAGCGTTAAAGTTTTGGTTATCAATATTAATAGGTTTTATAAATTCAACCCAAACTTTATGGTTAGGAATAAAATGATTTTCGTAATTGATACAAACCGGTATAATTTTTAAATCGATTGAAGGATATAAATGAATAGTTTCCTCGATAATCCTACTTAACCCTTTTTTAATAGGTGTGATTTGGTGAATAGAGATACTTCTACCTTCTGGAAAAATTAATATATCGTGATGTTTAGCCAATAAATGAGCACAATTGGTAAAAACAGCTTTGTTTTTTTCGGAGATGTTTCCCATATTATCGCTTGCTCTGTAAATAGGGATAAGTTTTAAAAAACGTAATATTTTATTTGTTAATTTGCCTTTAAATGCATCTGCTTTAACTAAAAAATTCAATTCATTTTTTATGGGGGTACCAACTAATAAAGCATCTACAACAGTATTTTGATGATTTACCACATAAATTACAGCAGATTTTTTAGGAATATGATGTAAACCTTTGTAGTGTACTTTTTTAAAAAAAAACAGAATAATCCATTTTAAATTGAACTGAATATATCGGTAGGCAAAATTCATGTACTTTCTTATTTTTTAGATTGCCAGTAACTAATTATTTGTACCACAGTTAAATCGCCTGTAACATTAACTACAGTTCTACACATATCCAACAATCTATCAATTCCAACAATTAAAATAATACCATCTACAGGCACTTTTAATTGTTCCAAAACAATTGCCAACATAACCATTCCAGCTCCGGGCACAGCAGCCGAACCAATAGAAGCTAGGGTAGTGGTAAACACAATACCAAGTTGATCCATTAAACTTAAATCAAAGCCTAAAACCTGGGCAATAAAAACAGCTGCGATTCCTTGGTAACAACTTGTTCCATCCATGTTTATAGTTGCGCCCAAAGGCAATACAAAGCCAGTTATTTCCTTTTTAATTTTTAAATTTTCCTCGGCACATTGTAAACTTATGGGTAAAGTTGCAGCGCTGGAACTTGTACTAAAAGCTAATAATTGTGCGGGTAAAATACCTTTTAAAAACTGATTAGGCGATTTTTTGGCAATGTATTTTACAGCCAAAGGATACACTATTAAAACTAAAATTGCCAGAGCCAAAACTACTGTGAATCCGTATTTAGTTAACAACCAAATTAAATCGAGAACATCTACTTTGTTTTTGGCTACTAAATCTACCAATAAGCCTGCAATTAATGCAAAAGTTCCTATTGGTGCAAATTTCATAATATAGTTTACCATTTGCACAATTACGGTACTTAAGCTATCGAAAAAACTCACCAATGGTTGCGCTTTTTGAGAAGGGATTGCTAATAAACTTATGCCTAACAAAACCGAAAAAAATATAATTTGTAAAATATTGGCGTTACTGGATGCTGCGCCAAAAATATTTTCGGGAATTAGTTCTTCTAAAAATTGTAAAGGTTTGCGCTCGGTAATAATTGTTT
>JBEEPA010000165.1:0-4636 GCA_041191385.1 Bacteroidota bacterium
TAATATCACCACCCCATTGGTAGCTTTGCATACCCGCGCCAGCATCTAAAGTTAAAACTGTGTTTACTCCAGCACAAACAAAAGTATCAGCGCCTAAATTTACTACAGGTAAATTATTTACCACCACATCCACACTGCTTTGCGCAGTACAACCTGCACTATCTACATCTAAAGTATATGTTCCTGCGGTTTTTACTTTTAAAGTTGGAGTTGTAGCACCTGTATTCCAATTGTAATTTAATCCGTTTCTAGTAGGATTTAAAGCTAAAGTAGCGCTATCTCCAATACAAAATGCAATATCGTTTCCTAAATTAATCGTTAAAGGATTGTTTACAATTACTTGTGCTGTTGCTGTTCCTTGGCAACCACCTGCATCGGTAACTGTAACAGTAACAGGACCGGCTGTGCTGGTTTTAAATGTACTTTGAGTACTTGCGCCATTGTTCCAGTTGTATGTTGCACCTGTAAAATTAGTGGTGAATTCTGCTTCTACACCCGGACAAACCGTTTGATTTCCGCCAATATTTACATTTAAAGTATTGCTAACCAATAAATAAGCGCTGTCTCGAGTTGTACAACCATTTACAGTAACATCCACCCAATAATCACCTTGTGTAGTGGTGCTTAATGTTGTATTGGTGCTACCATCGTTCCAAACATAAGTTGCATTTGGACGAGTTGCGTTGAACACATAAGCCGGACTGGTTGGGCAAATTGTTGCAGTATCGCCAATATTTACAGTTGGAGAAGTGTTAATCGTAACCGTAATTTCATCAAAACCAACACAACCATCCGCTGTTGTTACATCCACGCGATATACTCCAGTTGAATTAGCAGTAAAAGTACGTTGATTATTGGCTGCGTTTCCATTCCATCTATAAGTACTGTAACCCGCACTAGCATCTAAAACTACCGAGCCATTACAACGCGCAGTATCCGCTCCTAAATCTACTAAAACTTGTGTAGCCACAGCTAAAAATGCGCTATCACGAGTGGTACATCCATTTACAGTAACATCTACCCAATAATCTCCCTGAGTTGTTGCGCTTAAAGTTGGATTGGTAGTGTTGTTATTCCATCTGTAAGTAGCATTTGCAGTTGTAGCATTAAAAGTATGTGCTGGGGAATTGTTACATCTAAAAGCAGTGTCGCCAATATTTACGGTTGGTGAAGTATTGATAGTAACATTAATCGTATCAAAACCTACACAACCATCTGTATTTGCTACTGCAACGCGGTATTGTCCCGTAGTTGTTGCAGTGAAAGTTCGTTGATTATTTACAAGATTTGCATTCCAAACATAAGAATTAAATCCAGCGCCAGCATCTAAAATCACCGAGCCATCACAACGGGTAGAATCTTTACCTAAATTAACTACTAAACCAGGTTTGGTAGTAATCGTTAATGAATCTTTAAAAGAACAACCATTTTTAACCACATTTAAAACCACTTTACCAGCAGCACTTGCCGAGAAATTAGCGCCAGTAGGTGTTCCAGTTCCTGTCCAAGTATAAGTGTTCATTCCAGTAGGTCCGCTTAAAGCAAAAGGGAATCTGGAAGCACAAATTGAAGTATCTTTTCCTAAATCGAAGGTAGGAATTGGATTAACGATTAAATTAACTGAATCGGTTTTAATATCAAATCCACCACAATTTCCAAATGTAGCATCTTTTATAGAGTCTAACCTAAATTTCCCTTGATTTTTCACCCAAATAGTGGTGAAATTTTGAGTAATGTTATTGTTTTTAACAATTCCGTTAGGAGTAGTTAATTGGAATGCATAAGGAGCTGTACCAGTAAAATTTATTCGAAGTAAACTAGAATCACCTGCGCAAATAGAGTTGTTAACCACAAATTTTGCCGTTGGTTTTACACTTGGTAAAATACGTACAAATAAATTATTACTTAAAACTTGGCAATCTGTATTGTTAGGATCGGCATTATCAGAAACTCTAACCTGATATCTTCCAGTTGAATTAACCGTAAAAATACCTGTTGTATTGGTAGGAGTTTGCGCAACACCATCTTTTAACAATTGATATCTAAATGTTCCAGCGTCTGCACCAGTTAATCTTATATTCACAATAGAATCCTTACAAATTCGCAAAGTATCAGTAATTAAAGTATTTCCACCTCTCCATGCAGCAACGCCAGGAAATTTACAAGTAGATGAACAAGTTGGATCGCCAACTAAAACAACAGAATCTGTTAAAATACATTGAGGGTTATTGTTGTTAACTGCTGATACATAAAAAGTTTGATTACTTCCTTTAACGTCTGCTTTACCTGTAGATATTTTTGGTTGTGTATTTAAATTTTGTAAACTTGGTGTCCAACTAATACTATAGTTCGGAACAGTTTGCGGACAAGTAACAGTGTAATCACCAATCATATGATTATAACCAAATTTAGCAGATTGAGCAGGGGAATTTCCAGTGTACACTTTATTATTAGCTTCATCATAAATTTCAAATCTATAATTGTACCATTGGGTTGCACCAGGAGTTGTTGTTAAAGCAGTTCCCATTGAAATTGTTTCGCCTGAATTCAACGATAAATAAAATTCGCTTGCTTCAGCAGCTGTCCACTGGTCGTAAGCATTAGGTGCTGGATATTTTGCGGTAAGTTTTTGTAAAGCTGTTTTTCCTGTAGAAGTTTTTACAATTGCATTTACAGCTGGTTCCCATTGAAAAGTTGGGGTGCTGTAAACGGCAACCTTCCATAAACATGGCGCTGGAAATTCTTTAATTTCAGCTTTTAAATCGGCAACACAATTTGCAATTCCTGTAATTTGAGCATCGATATATTCATTTATATCTGTATTATATCCTACTTTAACAGATGTGTATGCTTGACAAGTTGGATCTGATAAATCTGTTAAAGTAAAATTGTAAATTCCATCTCTAATTTTGTTCAATTTTACAGTGTTTCCTGAGGAAACAAACGAAACTGTATCTGTTCCTATAGGAGTTGTAACTTTATAAGAAACTCTATAATTTGCAGGCGCATTAACCAAATTTAAAGTAATGCTTCCATCTGCGGTACCTTTACATATAGTGTTTACAGAAGTTCCTGAAGCAACAAAAGGACATAAATTACAATCGCGAGTTATAATATTAAAACCATTTAAATTCCTACTGTCTTGACAACTGTTTTGTGTGTTACTATATACCGTATAACATCCATTTGAATTACAAATTTGACCAGAGTATACTTGTGTCCCTACTTGTGTTGGAGTAATAGTAATCATTTTATCTGTACCTATTAAAGTTCCATTTACAGGATCTCCTTTAAACCACTTAAATTGTAAGTTTGGTGCATTACCTGCATCAACTGCTAACTCTAAAGTTACTGATTTACCTAAACACATATTTGTGTTTCCATTTATAATATCTACATGTCCATAAGGTAAAAATTTTCCAGAACAACCTAAATTAATGCCAATAGGAGAACCATCAACAGGTGTTGGTTTATCCATGGGCAAATGCAAAACGATAGCGTCTATAACATCTCCAAAATCAGAAAAATTTATGGTTCCAGATAAAGATCCCGCTTTTTTAATAAATGCTGCTTCCACATAAGGAATTACTTCTGTATTAAAATTTATATCTGCATACATTGGTTTTATTATGTTTAGATATTTTGTAACTTCACTGTAAGGAACTGGAGCGTTGTAATCAGGTCCTTTTGCACTTCCTCCAACTGGATTTGGATAATCACAATAACTTGTATTTCCATCTAAAACTGAAATCCATCTTGCTATATCATTGCCATAACCTGCAGTAGTTGCAGCTAAACCGCTCCAACATCCAGGCCCTGTATTATTGATTATCCCTGCATTATTCATAAATCCATTTGGTCCAGCATTATAATTTGAAGCCGACATTTTTTCGTATGCATAAGGATCATGTTTTCTTTTACAATCTACATTGTTATAAAAATCCCAACCAACATTGTAATTAAAAATCTGGCTAGTATAAGCATCATAGTAAGTTTTTACTAATGCACTTGATTCGTAACCATCCACACCTTCAATTAATTGATCGTATAACGTATTGTCAAAAGGTATTCTTCCATTAGGATAAGCTTGTTGTAAAGCACTCCAAGCACTTCCAGGGCCTTCTATTTGTAAACAACCGTTATTGATCTGAGCAGCATAAACCGTAGTTGGATTATAAGCATCAGGAACATGAGAAGGATTACTCCAAGTTAATCCTGTTGCACATCTTAGTTCTGTTTCTTGGATTAAAGTTGCCATCCAATAATTGATATTTGGATATTCAACACGTTGATTTAAATTTCGAGCTAGATTCCATGCAACTGCTGTAGCTATTGCCCAAGAAGGTTTGTTTGAGGGGAAAAATCCTGGACGAAGAACTGAACCTCTTTGTACCCAACCTTGACCTAAATATAATTTTCCAGGTGGGTTATTAGGGTTATTTGGAATATTTGCACTAATATAACCTAAGGTGTCAAATTTTGCTCTTGAAGGTAAAGAGGGGCAGTCGTTTTGAGCGAAAATATTGGAACTAATAACCAATATAAATAAAGGTAAAGTATATAAAATTTTTCTCATAGTATTATTTTAATCCAACAGATTAACAATATAATTAATCTATGAAAGGTTAAGTTTAGG
>JBEEPA010000166.1:0-2762 GCA_041191385.1 Bacteroidota bacterium
TTCGAAATTGGCGGTAAAAGCAAAAAAAACAAACAAATAGAACAAATCCCAAACAGTTTTGTAGTAAAAGATAACATCGAACAAGGCTTTGGCAACATCCTACCTCTATGGAAATTTGGTTTTTTGTATTAGGGAGAATTATATGTGGATGTAAGGCTATTGTTTTATAATAATTTTACTAAAGTGATTATTTATGGAAACTTAGTTTCATTTCTAGGAATAAAAAAAGCTTTAATACAATTTTGATTTCTTATACAAATTTGAATATGATTTTTCTTTTGAATCCCAGCTCCTTCAAAAGCTGGTCCTCCTTCGGTAAAAATACTTCTAGCTGAATCAAAATATTTCAATTCACTATATCCTTTTTCACCAATGTCTTTAGTTATTTCTTCTTTAATTGCTTTGTGCATATACTCAATCACCATACAATCTAATTCTCGAATTAATTTATCTTTAAACAAATCAAATTCAGAATCTTTATTAACGGGTAATGATTTTCCTAACTGACTTAATTCATCCTTTAAATTAGTATAATAATTTTCAATAACATCAATATACTGTGAATCAGTAAAATCTAAACAATTTCCTAAAACATACACAACTCCAACTACCGAAGCTTTCTCTATTTCTCTCTTTTTTTCTTTGTTTTTAGCCCATTGAAAAGCTCTTTCTTGATTATTTTCCCAAACATAAAAACCATGCCCTAGCCAATCAAATGGTTTTTCACTCATTTTTATTGCCGAATTTGGACTAGTTACTAATTGGTCTCTCACTTTTTCATCACAACCGTGAAATCCAATGTATAAATTTGGTCTGCTGTTATACATTATTTATTAGACGAAGATTCTATAGCTTTTTTAATAGCAGGATAATTTTTACTAATATTATTGTTTTTATCTAAAATGCCAGCTGTTCTAAAAGACGTGATAATTTTGGCTTTTTCTTTTTTTTCAGATTTTAATCTTTTTGCCAAAGCCAATACTAATTTTGCTTGATTATTTTCCATTAGGCTTAAATTTAGATGATATTCAAATATAATATTTTTTTCAATACTAATCTTGAATTGTTATAACGAAACTAGAAATAATATTGAAGGTGGATTGAATAAGATTGTAAATAATGGTTTAATTATAATTATTAATACCCAAGGAAAAAGCATAAGAGTATTGGCAAAAGCAGACAAAATTTTGTTAAACAATACCAATTTAAGTTTTGCTTTTGTGCATCAACCAGATACAGGCTCCTTGCGCGAAACATTTTTTGTTTCCCAATTCCCCTCATTATTTACAATTCAACTTCCACCCCAAAACGGCGATTTCGTAATTGATAATTACACCTTCGAAATTGGCGGTAAAAGCAAAAAAAACAAACAAATAGAACAAATCCCAAACAGTTTTGTAGTAAAAGATAATATAGAACAAGGCTTTGGCAACATCCTACCTCTATGGAAATTTGGTTTTTTGTATTAAGAAGTAGGTGGTTTTTGATGAATTAAAGTGTACATGATTTACATTAATGGATTTATAGATAGTAAAAATCAAAAGGAGCATTTTTGCTCCTTTTATGGTTTAATGAATTTGATTTAGATTTAATCACAAACTAATCTTGAGGTAATCTTTGAATGTAATCCCTTAATCTGTTTATATCTCCGTTAATATTTTCTGGGTTATCTTGAGATTGTATAAAAGTTTGAAAGGGATCACTATTTAACAAGTTTTGATTTGACTCGAAATAAATTAAAAATTCCTTAAAATTTGATGAATTAGTTGTAATTTTTATTGATCTTTTACTCGATGGTTTTTCTTGTAACCAATTAGTAAGTATATTCATGAATTGTTGTTGCATAACATTAAAGTTTTAAATAGCCCCTGAAAATTAATTTTCAGGGGCTAGTAATTTAGTTAATAACTATTTTTTTATTGGCTTTTATATTTCCACTTGGGTTGGATATTTGTAAAAAGTAAATTCCTTTGCTTAAATTACTTACATCAATTACTTCTAAAGAGTTGTTGATGTTAATCGTTTGTATCAATTGCCCCACAGAGTTTAAAAACTCAACCTTATAGTTGTCCAACTGATTAAAATCTTCAAATTCTATATTAATACTTGTGGTTGCAGGGTTTGGATATACTTTAACGCTTGTATTTTTTACTGGATTTACAGTTGTAATCAAAAAGTTAATAACCAAAGTGTCGTCCACACTTACCAAAATGGTATCGTTACAAGTAGTTTGTGTGGTATCGTAAACTATCGTTTGGATATTGGCAGATTTACTACATTTATTCTCGGTAATAGTGTAAGTAATACTTGCCTTTCCTAAACCAGCTTGCGTAGGATTAAAAACACCGTTTGTAACACCTTTACCCGTAAACATACCTCCTGTTGGCGTTCCACTTAGGTTAATAGGATTATCGTTTTTAAATACCAAAGATGCTATATTTTGTATTTGTGGAGTTGCAACAATTTGTTCGTTTACTTTAAAATTAAGCGATTTATTACAACTTCCATTTCCAATATTTGCTGTGTATAATTTATTCCCAGTAACATTATTTAGAGATAACTGATTATTGTAATGATTGCCAACTAACCCAGTACCAGTCCACATAATAGTATCAATAAATTGAGTATTATTTAATTGTAAAACAACATTTCCATTGCTACAAACCAAAACAGTTGTATCGCCAACTAAAGTATAATTTTGTGGATTTTGTACCGATATACTTACCTTATTTATATCGTTACTTATAAAATTAATTCTTTCA